>JASIJX010000014.1 GCA_030049955.1 Acidobacteriaceae bacterium | reverse complement strand
ATTCTTGCCACGAAATTCACAGCCCCCTCGTCCCAGTCAGTGATTTTCCCGCTTGCCGGGTGAGCGGCCGCGGAGCTATATGTAAATGTTCGGTGAAAAACGGAGGTGCTGGATGGACGAAGTAAAGGACGCCACGCTGAGCGCAGAATTGGATCGGTTGCACGCCGAACATCATCGCTACGCTCAGCGGTTGGAAGAATTGCTTCAAAAACCGTATCTCAGCGATGATGAGCAGCTCGAGGAAGTCAGGCTGAAGAAACTCAAGCTGCACGCCAAGGATCTGATCTACGCGCTGGAGCGCCGCGCTCCGGCTGTGGCCTAACAGATTCCGGCGCAGCATATTTGCTGCGATTCGCGAGTGGCATGCGTGCGAAAGTTCTAGAAGGATAGTGTGCGCTTCACACACGAGGCTGTGCCCCGAAAATCTCTTTAGGGCGCAGCCTTTGTTGTCTCCGCATCCTGAAAAAACACGCTTCCAGCCTGAGCGGAATTACCGCCCCGAATTACCGCCGCTGTGCCGAGAACGCGTTCTCAGCCGTTACGGCGAAAAATCCCTGGCCGAATTCCGTGACGTGCTCGACATCCCAAAAGAATGTGTGGTCCGGGTCGGCGCAAACCGTCGTTGTTCCAGGCGTAATGCACGGAGCCGTGATGTTGGTGAAACCGAAGTGGGTCGGATCCTTCTGAATCGCATTGAGCAAATCAAACACATTGATTCGCGTAATCTGGATTCCTTCGAGAAAATCCTCTGCGGCCAGCAAGCGATTCAGCCACTCATTCGTGGCGGCCGTAGCCGCGCTGGCAAATGCCGCATTGGCCTGGCCCGCCGGCAACAGCCCGACATTGAACAGGTCGGGAATAACAATGTTGCGCGCGCCCGCCTGCCGCAGCTCCAATTCACTCTCGGCGATGCCCAGCGCAATCTGGTAGCCCAATTCCTGCGGAGAGCCGCCCGTAGCGTCCAGGATGTCGTTCCCGCCGCCTTCGATGATGTAAAGCGCTCCCGGATCGGCTTTGCCCCCAACCGACTGCAGATAGAGCGCCACCTGTTGCGGCACACTGGGAATCGTCCCCGCCGCGGTAACGTCAGGTGCGGTTACCTCGGCTCCGGCGAAGGCGAAGTCTGTGCCCCCGGCAAGCGAAGGCTTAAGCGCCGGCAGGCCCAGGAAGCCCGCCACATGATCCACCCAGAGAGGGCCGTTTGAAAACCGGCCGTTGTAGTACGGCGGAGCAGGATCTGCACCTTTGGTGACAATGAAGACGTTGCCCACGTCGCAGTAGCTGTCGCCAAAGATGTAAAGATTCGTGAAAGTGGGGCTCGCGGCCTGCGTGGCGAGGGGAGCGAGGCCAATGAGTGCGGCCAGTAGCGCGGTCGGGATCTGATTCCTCAGGGCCTTGTGCATGGTGTTTTTTCCTTTCTCCTGTTTGTTAACTGCCAGGTGGGTGGCGTTGCGAGGGACTGCTCAGCGCTCGGAAGGAAAAACCTGAAACCTGCCAGGGAAAAGGCCGAGAAAGGGATGAAGCCACATTGTCTTTTATGCCACGTCTGCGCGGAAGAGCAAGAAAATGTTTTTTCCCGAGGGTACAGTCTTCCGCCGAATTTATTCCGGTAAATCAAAGGGGACACACCGTCGTACCGCTCCATCGCGATCTGTCATGATTTATTTATTCGCCCGCCCCGTATAATCGGTGGGGACAATGGTTCGCGACGGCTATATTTACGCTCTCAGCCTGGTAGTGGTTGCCGCTGTGCTGTATTACTTCACGCACTTCTGGCCTCTCAGCCTCATCGCTCTTATTCTTGCCGCTTTCTTCCTCTGGTTTTTCCGCGATCCGGCGCGGGTTGTGCCCGCCGGCAATGGGTTGATCGTCTCTCCCGGTGACGGAAAAGTGACTGAAACCGTGGCGATCGAGACGCCGCAAGGCCCGCAGCAGCGCATCAGCATCTTCCTGAGTGTCTTCGATGTGCACGTGAACCGTGCACCCATTGCCGGCGTGCTCAGCCGTGTGGTCTACCAAAAAGGCAAGTATTTGAACGCCATGAATCCGGTTTCGGCCGAGCGCAACGAGCAAAACGTCGTCACCGTGCGCGGCCAGGGCCAGGATGCCGGCATCGAAGTAACCTTCAAGCAGATTGCCGGGCTGCTGGCTCGCCGCATCGTCTTTCGTCCCCGCGCCGGTGACACCGTGACGCGCGGGCAGCGGGTGGGTCTCATCAAATTCGGCTCGCGCGTGGATGTCGTTCTGCCTGCCGAGGCTCAACTGCGCGTCCGCGTCGGAGACCGCGTGAAAGGTGGAGCGACGGTGCTGGCCGTCATGCCCCACGCCGAGTCCGCTGGAGAACGCGCATGAATCACCCCGGACCAGTGCTGGCTCGTGCCCGGGCTCGCGCCCGCCTGCGCAGGGGCATGTTTCTGCTGCCCTCGCTGTTTACGGCGGGCAACATCGGCGCCGGCTATTTTTCCATTACTCAGACAATCGCTTCGTTGGGATCGAAAGGCGAATCGCGCACCCATCTCGATTGGGCGGCCATCGCCATCCTGTTCGCCATTCCCTTCGACGCGCTCGATGGCCGCATCGCCCGAATGACCAACACCACCAGCGATTTTGGCAAGGAGCTTGACTCGCTGGCCGACATCATCACCTTCGGCGTGGCGCCCAGCCTGCTGGCCATGATCTGGGGTTTCCACTTTCTTCCCGATTCAGTCAACCCCACGCTCCGCCAGCATCTGGTTCAGGCTGGCATTTTCTTCTGTTTTCTCTTTCTCATTGGCGGAGCATCGCGGCTGGCCCGCTTCAACATCAGCCCCGACGCGCAGCCGCGCAACCCCGGACGGCCCGGCCGAAAGTACTTCGTCGGCATGCCCATTCCGGCCGCAGCCGGACTGCTTGCCGCCACCGTGCATCTCTGTTATGGCTATCCGGTGGAAGCCTGGTGGATCGCGATTATCTGGGTATGCGTTGTGGGCCTCGCTGGTTTCCTCATGGTAAGCACCTGGCGCTTCTGGTCTGGCAAGGAGATCAATCTCTCCCGCAGCCATCCCTTCCAGCTTCTTTTTCTGGTTGCTATCGTGCTTTACATTGTGCTGCGGTTCTCGAACGTGGTGCTCTTTGCCGGAGCGGTTGCATACACGTTCTCGGGCATCTGGGCGCGAGCCGCATACTCCTGGTCGCGACGCCGCCGTCGCCGCCGGCCGCTCCAGTCGACGTCATCAACAGGCACATCGACAGAGCCGCACAGCTTCCACCCCTCCTGACCGCATCCCACCAAGAGACGATTATCCGTGTACAAAATCGCCATTGCCGGAGCATCCAGCCTTATTGCACGCGAACTGAAGGACGCCCTCAGTGATTCGCCCCTCGCCGCCGCGAACTTTGTTCTGCTCGATGAAGAAGATGCGCAGGACCCAACCGTGGGCCAGCTCGACCAGGTGGGCGACGAAGCCACCTTCATCCAGGCCCTAGCCGGCGATGCCTTCGAGCACGCAGATTTCACCTTCTTCTGCGGTTCGGAAGAGATGACGCGTCGCCACTGGATCGCGGCGCTGCGCGCCGGTTCCACGGTCATCGATCTTTCCGGCGCACTCGACCAGGAAAAGGGAGTCGTGATACGCGCGCCGTGGCTGCACAGGCATGTCACCAACGGAACGCGCGACGTGGACCTCGAGACGCCCGCAGTTGTGCCCGCGCATCCGGCCGCCCTCGCGCTGGCGCTGCTGCTCGAGCGGCTGCAGGCTGCCGTGCCGGCGCGCTTTGCCGCCGCCACAGTCATGCTGCCGGCCAGCGAGCTGGGCCGCGCCGCCATGGACGAGCTGCACCAGCAGACCGTGAACCTGCTCAGCTTTCAGTCGCTGCCGACCGCAGTGTACGATGCGCAGGCTGCCTATAACCTGCTGGGCGGCCTGGGCGAAAGCGCAACCGTGAACCTTGCGAAGGTGGAAGCGCGCATTCAACGCCATTACGACGTGCTCACCGATGGCTCTGGTCATCACGGCCCTGCGCTCACATTGCAGGTCATCCACGCGCCCGTATTTCACGGTCACACCTTCCTCATCGCGCTCGATCTGGAGAAGCCGCTCGAGCTCATCACCCTCGAAGAAGCGCTCTGCGGCGAGCATGTGGAGCTGATTCGCGAAGACGCCGATTCGCCCTCGAACCTCGCCGCCACCGGGCAAGACAACGTACTGGTGCGGCTGCACCCCGATGCCGGCGCGCGCGATCCGGAGCAGATTTCGCGGTTGTGGCTGTGGGCCGCAAGCGATAACCTGCGGCTCAATGCGCAGAACGCAGTGGAATGTGCGCTGGAACTGCGGCGGCTCAGGCCGCAGGGAAAAGTGCAGTAGGAGCAGCGTAGGCTTCCATCGCTGACGCTAGGCGTTCTTGCAACGTCCCCACAGCTCCTGAATATAGCTATCCGTCATTCCCGCAATGTAATCCGTCACGGTGCGCGCCAGGCCTTGGCTGAGAATCTGCGCCTGGTGGCCGGCGGGCATAAGCTCCGGCGTGGCCAATAGCATCGCGAACAGCTCTCCAACCACGCGCTCGGCATATGCGTGCACCTCTTCCATGTCCGGCGAGTTGTAGAGCCGCGCGTAAAGAAACGCCTTGGTGCGGGCGCGTTCTGCCTCCATCGGCGGGCTCAGCGCCGCCAGCCGTCCGGGCGCATGGCGAATCTCGTCAAGCGTGGTTGCGCCCAATGCCGTCACGCTGGCGCGCACCTGGTAGAGCAGATCGGTCACCAGCATGTCCAGCATGCGGCGCAGCGCGTCGGAGACTGCCAGCCGCGGCGAAGCCGCAGGATACAGCCTGTACGCCTCGTCGTGAAATTCGCGGAAAAGCGGCACTCCCTCGCGCACCTCTTCGAGCACGAGAATCCCCGAGTCGAGGCCGTCGTCCAAATCTGCGGCCAGATACGCAATCTCGTCGGCCAGATCGATCAACTGCGCTTCGAGCGGCGGAAACGAATCGAGAAAAAACTCGGCCAGCTCCGGGTGCTCCGCCTCCGAATAATCCCGCGAGTGCTTCACGATCCCCTCGCGCACGGCCAGCGTCAGGTTCAGGCCGCGGTAGGCAGGGTAGCGCTCCTCAAACCAGGTGACGATGCGCAGCGCATGCAGATTGTGGTCGAAGCTCAGGCCGTGAGAGCGCAGCGCGCGGTCCAGCGCCTTTTCGCCGGCGTGTCCGAAGGGCGGATGCCCGATATCGTGCGCCAGCGCCAGCGCTTCCGCCAGCTCGGCGTTCAATCCCAGCGCCGCTGCAGCCGTGCGCGAGATCTGCGCCACTTCAAGCGT
>JASIJX010000644.1 GCA_030049955.1 Acidobacteriaceae bacterium | reverse complement strand
ACTTGGGACGCACCAGGTTAATGAGCAGGCGCAGTTCCTCCTGGCTGCCATGGCCGCTGACGTGAATAAGGCCATGCTGGCCGTCGTCGTAGATGACGTTGGCCTCGCGGCGGCTCAGGTGGTCGATAACGCGGAAGATGCCGCGCTCGTTGCCGGGAATAATGCGCGAGCTGAGGATCACGGTGTCGCCTGGGTCGATCTTGGCGTGCTTGTGATTGTCCACCGCGGCACGGCTAAGCGCGCTCAACGGCTCGCCTTGCGTGCCGCTGATCAAGACCATCAACTGCTCGGGCGAGTAGTCGCGCATCTGGCCAGGGTTGATGATGAGCCCATTGGGCACGTCGATGTATCCGAGGTCCTGCGCGATCTCTGTGCTCTCCATCATCGAGCGGCCGATCGTCACAACTTTGCGGCCGTGCTTGCGCGCCAGCTCCATGGCGATGCGAATGCGGTAGATGGATGACGAAAAGCAACTGAAGAAAAGCTTCTTCTTCGTCTGGGTAAAGATTTCGTCGAGGCGTGGGACAACGGCGCGCTCGCTGGGCGTGTAGCCCGGCCGCTCCACGTTGGTCGAGTCCTGCAGCAGTGCCAGCACGCCGCGCTTGCCGTATTCGGCAAAGGCGTGCAGGTCGAAGGCCTTGTCGTCGAGCGGCGCGAGGTCGATCTTGAAATCGCCGGTATGGATGATGACGCCGACTGGCGTGTCGATGGCCAGCGCGATGCAGTCCACGAGCGAGTGCGTGACGCGGATCGGCTCGACGGTGAATGGGCCGACAGTGAACTTTTCGCGCGGAGCGATTTCAATCAGCTCCGTCTCGTCCAGTATCTGGTGCTCTTCGAGCTTGCCCTCCACGTAGGCCAGCGTGAACTCTGTGCCGTAAACCGGCACCTTCAGCTCGTTCAGGATCCAGGGCAGCCCGCCGATGTGGTCTTCATGCCCGTGCGTAAGCACGATGCCGCGCACGTGCTGCTTGTTTTCGATGAGGTAGGTGATATCCGGAACAACAATATCGACGCCGAGCAGTTCGGTTTCCGGAAACATGAGGCCGGCATCGATGACGAGAATATCGTCTTGCCAGCGAAGGGCGAGGCAGTTCATGCCGAACTCGCCAAGGCCGCCTAAAGGTATGATCTGAAGCTTGTTCATGCGCATCGTTTCAGATTTGATGCTAACACTCGGCGTTGGCGAAAATTTCCGCGTGGTCGAACGCTATCTGTGCTGCGCAGCGGGCGTTGACGGCGGCAGATCATTCTCGGCCCAGTGGGCAGGTGCGGGTGACATTGTTAACACCAGGCGGCCGCCCGCGGCAATCTCTCTGTGGTGCAGCCAAGCCCGATTGAGCGGCCGACCGTTCAGTGTTGCTGCGGTCACGTAGATGTTCTGCGCCGAAACGTTACGTGCCTCGATCGTGAAGGTTCTGCCACCGGCCAGATGCAGCGTCGTCTGCCGGAACGCCGGGCTGCCGATGAGGTACACATCCTGGCCTGCGTTGGGAAAGATACCGATCTGCCCGAATGCGTACCACGAGGACATCGCACCTGAATCGTCGTTGCCGGGCAGGCCGTGGGTGCCGGCGTGATAGCTTGCTGCGATGATCGTGCGCACGTGCTCGTCGGTTTTGTCGGGACGGCCGGCCCAATGATAGAGGTATGGCGTGAGGAAGCCGGGCTCGTTGCCCACGTCGTAACGGTCGGGCACGATAAAGAAGGAGTCGAGGCGGTCGACAAATTTCTGCGGTCCGCCCATCATCGCGATCAGTGAAGCCACATCCTGCGGGACGAAGAACGAGTACGTCCACGAGTTGCCTTCGTAGAAGGTGTGGTCGTTCCAGCTTCCGAGGTCCATGGCGGTGAACGGCGCAAGCCACGAGCCGTCGGCGTGACGCGGACGAATGAAGCCGGTAAATCCACCGTCGCTGAACGACGCGTCCCAGAGGCTCTTCCAGTTCGCCGAGCGGGCAAGGTATTTGCGGTACGCCGCTTCGTCGCTGAGTCCCTTTGCCAATAGCGCAACCTCAAAATCGTCCGCCGCATATTCCATGGTCACGGATGCGGGGTGGCCGAAATGCTCGACCGAAACATAGCCGAGCTTCAGCCAATCTGGCAGACCGCCACGGCCCTCCTTGAATGCGTCGGCAGGCGCCACCTCGGCATCGTGCTCTTCGGCGGCCAGCGCGGTTTTCCAGTCGATGCCCTTCAGCCCTTTCAGGTACGCGTCGGTGATCGGGAAGTCGGCATTGCTGCCGCCCTGCGTGCGCCCGTTGTAGTTGCCGCTGCGCGCGTCAGGCAGCGCGCCTTCGTGCCGGTAGAGATCGACGAGCGCGCGCACAATCGCCGTCTGCCGCTCGGGCGCGATGAGCGTGAGCAGCGGGCCGGAGGTTCGAAAGGTATCCCAGATGGCGTAGTAGTCATCGTAGTACGGTTCTGGGTTCTGTTTCGTCGCCGGCCACAATGGATTTTCTCCGGTGCGGTCGGTCGGCATCAGCATGGCGTGATACAGCGCCGTATAAAACTCCTGCCGCTGCTCCGGCGTTGCGCCCTCGATCTCGACACGGCTCAACGCACGATTCCATGCGGCAACGGCTGCAGTGTGAACCCGGTCGAAATCGAAGGCAGGTATCTCCGCTGCCAGGTTGCGATGCGCCTGAGCAATGCTGATGAACGAGATGCCGATCTTCATCTGCACTGTGCGCGCACCATTAGCAAATGCCAGCCATGCGCCTTCGCGCGATGCAGCGCCACCGGCCACTTCCCTGCTGCCCGCCGTGAGCTTGTCTTCACTCCACGTTCCCCATCGCGCTGCCGGCGTATCGAGCTTCGCGTCAAAGTAAACCGTGTAGGTGTTTGGCTGCTTGTTCCAGCCGCCAGTCACGCTCGTCGAGCCGGCAATCTCAGTAGGCGAAAGAATCCGCACCTCGGCGCCTGCGAGCGACTGCTGCTCACCCTGCTTTGCGCCGGAGATCAGGCAGTGGCTCACATCGAAAAGAAGATTTGCCGGTGCGCCCTGCGGGTAGCGGATGCGGTAGATCGCGCTGCGCCGCGCCGCCGTGATCTCAATGCCTACGCTATAGCGCGCCAGAGTGACGGAATAAAAGCCGGCAGAAGCGCGCTCGCCCGAGCGTGGCGAATCGATGTTGGCCGGCGTAATTGCGCCGGTAGTGGGCATCACCAGGATGTTGCCGTATTTGTCGCCGCCGCCGGTGCCGCTCACGTGCGTCTGGCTGAAGCCGCGGATGGGGGCCGACTCATCCCACCCCGCATTCGGATCGCGTCCGTCGCCGCGGAACATATCCGGCCCCGGCTTGATCATGCCGAACGGCAGGGCCGGCCCGGGAAAAACATTACCGCCGCCTGCCGCGCCCAGGAGCGGGTCAACGGAATGGTACACGGTCTGTGCGTATTGCGCGGCAGCCAGGCCACTAAAAGCGGTGAGCAAGAGAATCGGGCAGAGAATGCGGAAGAAGACGGGATAGGTTTTCACGGGATTCCCTGCTGCGAATCTTAGCAGGCAGGTAAGCCGGTCAAACTGAATAACTACCAGAATTGCTTGCGATCTGCCCGAGGCGCGTTAGCATGAATTATTCCGTTGTGCCCACATTCGAGCCGTACCAGAAGTCATTAAGGAGTATTCCCATGCATCTGGAACGTAGCTTGTCTCTCTCTGCGATAGCGCTCTGTCTCGCGGCATTCAGTGGGCCGCTCGCTGCTCAGCAGCCGGCTGCCGGTCAGTATCCGGAAAGCATGCTCGGGGGCTTGCGCTGGCGTGACGTTGGCCCTATGCGCGGCGGGCGCAGCTATGCGGTGGCCGGCAACGCCGATCAGCCGGACACCTTCTATATGGGCTCGGTGGGCGGCGGCGTGTGGAAGACGGAGAATGCCGGTCGGACCTGGCTCCCCATCGCCGACGATCCAGACAACGGCATTCCAATCGGTTCCATCGGAGCGATCGCGGTCGCGCCTTCGAACCCCAACATTATTTATGTCGGCACCGGCGAGCCCGATATTCGCAACCAGCATTCGTATGGCATCGGCGTCTTCAAATCTACGGACGCCGGCAAGACATGGCGCTTCATCGGGCTCAAAGACACGCGGCAGATTGGCAAAATCGCCGTCGATTTCGCCGATCCGAATCGCGTTTATGTAGCGGCTCTCGGTCACGTCTATGACGGCAATGCAGAACGCGGCGTATTCCGCTCGACTGATGGCGGCGCGCACTGGAAGAAGATTCTGTTTGACGCAAAGAACCCGGACAATGTGGGCGCGATCGATCTTGCCATCGATCCCAACCACCCGCGCACGCTCTACGCTTCTCTCTGGGCTACGCGACGCCCGCCATGGGCGGTGTATGCGCCGACAAACCTGCCCGGCGGCGGCCTGTACAAATCTACTGATGGCGGCGATACGTGGCATCAACTCACCGGCGGCTTGCCCAACGATGGATTCGTGGGCAAGATCGGCATCGCCGTCGCGCCGAGCAATTCCGATCGCCTTTACGCTGTGGTGGACGACCTGGGCACAAACGTGGCGCGGCCGGTGCGCTTCGAGGAAGCGCGCGCGCCCAAGGCGCCTGGCGGCATTTATGTCTCTGATGACGCGGGCAAGACGTGGCGGCTGGCTAACAATGAGCGCCGGCTGTGGGAGCGCGGCTGGTACTTCGGCCAGATCGCGGTCGATCCGGTCAATGCTGATCGCGTGTACGACATCAACACGGCAACTTATATGTCTCTCGATGCGGGCAAGACCTGGATTCCGGTGAAAGGCGCGCCCGGCGGCGACGATTATCACCAGCTCTGGATCAATTCCAAAGACGGCAACCGCATGGTGCTTTCGAGCGATCAGGGCACCGTAGTGAGCCTGGATGGCGCGAAGACCTGGAGCACGTGGTACAACCAGCCGACGGCGGAGATTTATCGGCTTGCAGCTACGAATGGCGATCCGTATTGGCTCGTTGGACCGCAGCAGGACTCCGGTGCTGTGCGCGTAAGTACGTGGTCGCGGTTCGGCGTGCTCGACGACCGTAACTGGGAGCCGACTTGCCTAGCCGGTGAATCGGATGCCGTCGTGCCCGATCCCGATGACGGCGACATCCTTTACGGAAGCGCGAGCCGCTGCAGCCAGCGGTTCAATGTTCCCTTGCCCTCGGGTGAACTTCCTGCGGCCGATGCAAGCGACCCGAACCGCAAGACGTGGACGCTGCCTGAAGTCTTCTCGCAGGCCGATGACGCTCTTTACTACTCGAACCAGTTTGTCTTCCGCAGCCGCGACCGCGGCAAGACATGGCAGAAGATTTCGCCCGATCTGGCGCGCATGAATCCTCAGGTTCCTGGGGCGCTCGATCCCATCACGGCTAAAGATATCGATGAGCCGATGACTACGCGCTTCGGCGTGGTTTACACGATTGGGCCATCGCCGCTCGATGCCAAGACTGTATGGGCAGGCACCGATGACGGACTCATTTACATTACTTCTGACGACGGCGGCGACTGGCGCAATGTAACGCCGCCGGCGATGACGGCGTGGAGCAAGGTTTCGCAGGTTGAAGCGGGCCACTTCGATGTCAATACTGAGTATGCTTCAGTCGATCGCCATCGCCTGGCGGATAACAAGCCGTACATCTACCGCACGCATGACGGCGGCAAGACCTGGGAGAACGTGGCGAACGGAATTCCGGATGGCGCGTTTGTGAATGCCGTCCGGGAAGATCCCGAGCAGAAGGGATTGCTTTACGCGGCAACCGAGCTGCGCGTATATGTTTCGTTCAATGACGGCGACAACTGGCAGCCTTTGCAGCTCAATATGCCGGTGACTTCAGTGCGCGATCTCGTCATTCACGGCGATGATCTAGCTGTTGCTACGCATGGGCGCGGCTTCTGGGTTCTCGATCAGATGTCTGCGCTGCGGCAGATCGCCGCAAAAGGAAAAGAGATTGAGTCTGCGCACGTGTATCTCTTCAAGCCCGGCGAGTCATGGGCTATCCACCAGGGCGGCCAGGATGGGACACCGTTGCCGCACGAAGAACCGCAGGAGTTGAACCCGCCTGGCGGGGTGGTGGCTTACTACTGGCTGAAGTCTGCGGCGACCACGCCGGTGAAGCTGGAGTTGGTGAACGCGAGCGGCAAGGTTCAAGTGTGCGCGGCGAGCGATACGCCGGTTCATCCGGCGAACACGGAAGCAATCAACGTGCAGGCTTATTGGGAAAAGCCCGAGCCGCCGCCCTCGGCTGCGGCGGGCATGCACCGCTTCGCCCTCAATCTTGCGTCGCCTTTTGACGCCGGCGGCGATCCGCGCCATCCGACGCCTCCGGCCGTAGATGCCTGCCATCCGGCGGGGACGCCGGCGCCGCCCGCCAGGATGCATCGCCGCCAGGTTTCCACTCTGGCTCCCGGTGACTACACGGTGCGACTGACGGTGGACGGCCGGACGTATACGCAGCCGGTTACGGTAAAGCCGGATCCGCGCAATCTGCCTGAGGTCGCTGACCCTTCGGCTGAGGGCAACGACGACGATATGTAGTGCCGGACCGCAGGTCTGTAATCGGCTAGACGAAACGCTAACGGGTTGACGGCGCGGTGGGACCCAGCGGCGTGGACGGCGTTTCGGCTTGCTGAAACGCACTCAGCACATCGTGCAGGCGGGCGAAGACGAGCGATGGCGGAATACATTCTGCAAGATGGTGCCGGTGAAAATCCGCCAGGGTATCCTGCGGCATTCTTGCGAATCCCAGCGCCACTCCGTTTTTGCTCAATTCTTCGTTGAGCTGCGCAATGATGCGCGATGCCGAGTAGTCGATCTGAGTAATGGCTTCGGCATCCACGACGATCCAGCGAACCGGCGAGGGGTGCGGGCCAGCGAGGCGGAGCAGCTCCTCGGCAAAGAGGTTGGCGTTGGCGTAGAAGAGCGAGGCGCCGAACCGGTAGAGCACGAGGCCCGGCTCGGTGACTACTCCAGGCGCAACGGGCGCGACCTTCCAGGCATTGCCGTTATCGAGCCGAATCACGCCGGTGTGCGGCCGGTAGCTGTGACGCACAATCCGCACCAGAGACAGCGCCATCGCCAGCAGGATGCCCGCTTCCACGCCGACGGCCACAACGGTGATTGCCGTTATAAGCGCGACGATAAACTCGCCGGGGCTTTCCTGTCGCATGGCCAGCAATCCGCGGAGATCGATCAGGTGGACTGCAACCAGCAGCACGAGCACGCCGAGCACGCATTGTGGCAGATACTCGAGCGGGCGCGTGAAAAACAGCAGCACGCACATGACCACGGCGGCCGTTGCCAGTTGCGCCTTCTGGCTTGCGCCGCCGGCGGTTTCTACCATCGCTGTCTGTGTGGGGCTGCCGTTCACCACAAAGGCTCCTGTGAGCGCGGCGGCCACATTTGCCGCTGACAGCCCCACGAGATCGCGGTTTTCGTTGAGACTTTGTTCATGGCGAAATGCGTAAACGCGCGCCGTGGCCGCGCTCTGCGTCACGATCATGATGGCGCACGCACCGGCTACCGGAACGAGCGCCAGAATCTGCCGCAAAGGCAGAAGCCGCAGGCCTGGATGGGGCAAGCCGCCGACAACTGCGCCGATGGTTGGAATTCCATGCGCAGAAAAATGCCATAACGCGCTTGCCGCCGTCACGCCCACGACCGCAACCAACGGCCCGGGCACCTTTGGCACCAGATGGTGCAGGGCCACCATCAGAACCAACACCGCTCCTGAAACGAGCAGCACGGGAAGATGGAGCGTGGGCAAGTCGCGCACGATTTCGACGAGCTGTTTGAGGGTTTGCCGCGACTGGACTGGCAGGCCCATCGTCTGGCCTAGCACAGCGATGCCGACCTGAAAGCCGACTCCGGTGAGAAAGCCGACCAGCACCGTCTGCGAGAGGAAATCAGCGATGAATCCCAGGCGCAGGAGCCGCCCCAGCAGCAGAAATATGCCGGTGAGCAGCGCTACATAACCGGCCAGCGTAACCCAGGCGGGGCTCGCCATGGGCGCCATACCCGTGAGGCCGCCGGCCAGAATGGCCGCTGTGGCCGAATCGGCCGCCACGACGAGGTACTGCGACGATCCGAATGCAGCGAAAGCCGCTAAGGGCGCCAGCAGAGTGTAGAGGCCGGTCACGACGGGCATGCCCGCGATCCGCGTGTACCCCAGCACCTGGGGAATGTTCATCGCGGCCAAGGCAACGCCTGCGCGGGCATCGCGCAGAGCATCGTTTCGTCGAAATGGTCGAAGACTCTCGAACAAACCCATCGGCCCCGAACCACCAGCCCCGCACTGTAATCGATGCAGCGCGCAGATTCTGTTGCGTTAAGGACGCTGAGGAGATCGCACACTGCTCTGCCGGAATCGCACCCGGGAATCACATCCGGGAATTGCATCTGGGCCACGAATGCCGAATATTCGCTGTCCCGGAAGTTATCCCCAACTGTAACACTCGCAGGATGCCGCGCGTTACAGGCGCCGTGCCTTCGCAACTGGTATCGTGGCCGGGCTTATCGCTGTGGACCGTTGGATTAGAACTTATATGCCACGCCCAGCAGCGGCGTGGGCCGGGCACGCAATCCTTCATTGTTATTGATCTGCGAAAGCAGGTTGGCTGAAAGCACAAGATTCGCGCCCGGGTTCCATTTAAATCCGGCACTCGCGTCGTTGATCGAATAGCTAGCCGATTGGGCTGTTGTGGTAGGCAGCGTGAGCGGGTTGGGGTTGGCGTTAACTACGGCCGTTGAAAACACCAGTTGCTCGCTGTTGATAAATTGATAGCCGAGCAGGTCAAGCGCGACGGTGAAGCGTTTCGCGAGAGCCCAGTCGCCGCCTATGTCATACTGAACGCCGCCCGGGAGTTGCTTGTCCGGCTGGGTGACTATCGCGCCGTTATTGTAAATCGGGTCTGTATAGGTCGGATTATTGAGATCCGAGTCGGTGTTCCACTGGTAGCCAATCTTCGCATGAGGAGAGAATTTGGCAAGGTACGAGTAGGTGATGAACGGATTGAATCCCCAGGCTCCCGAGCCGAGGAGATTCAGCTCATCACCGGACCGCATCCTGAAGATCGATCCCGTTGAGACTGTCGCATGCTCGCCGGCGTACAGGGAGTACTTAAAGCTGGCCTCGATGTCGCCGACACCGGAGGCGGTTCCAAATGCATAGCTCAGGGCATTGGCCTGGGAAAAGAGCAGGGTCCCGCTGGAGTTCACAACGTAATTTGTCGAGGACGGAATACTGGAACCGAGAGAGACGCGCGTGACCGGCACGATTACCGACAAGTCCATTTTGGTGGTTACGCCCACTGTGGCTACGGCGACCAACTGGTTGACGACAAACGCCAACCTGTTTTGCGGCTCCTGTGTGTAGGTGGTGCTTACGGCGTTGTTCTGGGTGCAATTCGACTGGCCGGCAGCGCACGCATAGCGGGAATAGGAGAACTGCAGGCTGCTAAGCGACTTTCCGTCAACGTCAGTGAATACATACTGGCTCGCGGTGACACCAATAAACACCTTTCCTTTGCCGACAGTCTGCGCACGATCAACCAGAATGGGCCCCAGATTATTGAATGTTTCCGGAACGCCGTTTTTATAAGCAACAACTGTGCCTGCCGAAGCAGAAGCCAGCGGAAGCTGACTCAACTGGGTGGCTACGGCGACGTTGAGACCTGTGGCGACTCCGAGGGCAGGCACCGCTCCGGCCGGAACGCCGGAGCTTTGGCCCAGTGCGCTGGCGTTGGTGAGGGCGCCGGTTGCGAAGGGAAATTCGCAGACAAGCTTATTCGAGGCGCTGCCGGAGTTGCAGTTGATCTGCGCCAGGGCAGCGGAACATGAAAATATGGAAAGCAGCAGAATTTGCAGCGCACGTCGCTTCATCGGTTTCCCCCCATCTCGAGCCTGAGTTCCAGGGCGCCCGGGTTGCTTTGCCCAGCGCGCCCATCGCGTGCAATCAGAGATTGACATTCACCTGAAGCACCGCCTGGTAGTTTTTCCCGTCGCTGCCCGTACCCTGCACCAGGAGGTAGTACGTCCCCGGCGGGGTCGTACCGCCTGAAACGACAGTGTTGGAGCTATGGTAGGAGCCTCCGCACCCGAGCGATTGGAAAGCAGCGATACCGATTGCGGCGATGGCAATCATCCGGAAGAATGTTGCCCCGAAGGACTTGCGCCGGACGCCTATCAATCCGAACAACGGAAGCAAGAAGCCGGCAACCAGGAGCAGCGGACGCCGATTTCCGACGTCGAGGGGCTTGACGGCCGCGATTGTGTTGTTCGTTGTAACTGTCACTGTCGTTGTCACCGTCTGCGGACCGGTGGATGCGCTCGATCCGAGCGAAGTGGGGCTAAAGCCGCAAGCCATGCCGACCGAGCCGGGCGCAGCGGCAGAGGTAACATCGGTGCCCACGACTTCGGCACAGGCGAAGCTGGACAGCGTTATGCCTTGAGGCAGCAAAAAGCTGACGGTAGTTGAGTTATTGGACATCGACCCGGAGACCAGGTTGAGCGCGCTCGCGCCCTCTGAGGCGGGACGAATTGAGACCGGGAAGCTGGTTGTTCGCGTAAGACCGGTGGTGCTGTCTATCGCGGTGACCGTAAACGTGTAGGTGCCTGGAGCAACATTTGCGCCGGAGGCATCAATCGTGATGTTGATGGATTGTTGTACGACACTGCCGGCCGCGATTTGCAATGAGGCGGATGTGCTGCCTCCGGGCAGGCAAGCGGGCGCGCCAGCCGCAGTGGATGTACAGGTAATCGCGACTGCGCTGCTGCTGAAGCTCCCAATCGAAGTGGGCGTTACGGCAATCGGATGTGCGGGCGCGAATGGATCCACCGGCGCCCCGGAGCTGTCGGCCGCTGTGGTAAACCCTTGGGTAACCTGGACGCCCGCAGAGCCAGTGGGGACGTTCACCATGCTGATCGAGTAATCCGACACGTTCACCACGACCGACTGATTGGAGCCGGCATTCAACGAACTGGCGTTCGTATAGTTCACGTCGCCGCTGTAGCTTGCAGTAATGGTATTCGCGCCGGCCGGAAGTGTGGTTGTGGTGCAGGCCGCTTGACCACTGGCCGGCGAGACCGGCAAGGTGGCGGGCGCACTTGCCGCAGCGCCCTGGCAGCTGGGAACGCCGTTGAAGGTGACCACTCCGGATAGAGCGATGCCATTTGTAGGCATGACCCCGGCCGTGAGGGTGACCGAGTCATTGAGCCCGTTGGGATTCTGCACGTAAATGATTCCTGTGCCTCCGGAAATCATGATGGTGCTCTGCGCCGGGTTCATCGTTTGGGTCCACGTGCCATTTCCAACCGACAGGTTCTTATCGCCGCTGTACTGGGCGGTGATGGTATGGCTTCCTGCCACGAGATTTGTATCCTGACAGGTCGCGATCCAGGTCGATGTATTGAGCTCGGTGACCGCTTGCGCTGAGCAGTTAGGAATCGTTCCCGGGGATGGAAGCGCGCTATCAGTGAACGCCACTGTTCCGACCAGCGCCGGTTGCGTCGTTGAGACGGCGATTGTCGCGGTGAACGTGACCGTCTGATTCACCGTTGATGCGCCCGCGGAGCTCAGCGAGATTGACGAACTGACCGGATTCACGGTTTGCTGGACCGTTCCGCTGCTGGTGTTGAAGTTGGGATCGTTGCCATAGCTCGCCGTGATGGTATGCGCTGTGCTGCCACTATCCACGGCGAGAGCCGTTGTGGCGCACGTTGACTGACCAACACCGTTGGTGATCGTGATAGGCTGCGTCGAGCAATTGAGAATGCTCTTGCCTGTGGCGCTGTCAGTAAAGTTGACCGTTCCCGCGGTGCTCAGGCCCACGCTGCCTGGCACCGGCGTGACAAGCGCAGTGAACGTCACTTGCTGGCCGACCACCGATGGATTGACCGATGAGCTCACGACCGTGCTGGTGTTGGCCTGAGTCACCGTCTGGGTGAGCGGTTGGCTGCTATTGTTGGCAAAGTTGGAATCGCCGCTGTAGGCTGCCTGGATGGCATGGGGCGAGTGCTGGGCGTCGAGCGCCGTATCAGGACATGCGGCTGCACCGGTTGCGGGCGACGGCGTGACCGCCGAGCAGCCAGTGATCGTCGTGCCGTTGTCAGTGAAGGCCACGGTGCCCGCAAGAGGAGTGCTGCCCGTCGGATTCTCCGTTACCGTGGCCGTGAAGGTCACGGATTGGTTTACCGTAGATGAGTTGTTGGCGGCCGACGAGATCAGGCTTATGTTCACGCTTGCCTTGCTGACCGTGAGCGAGAGCGATGTGCTAACGCTGCTCGCGGAGTAGCTCGAGTCTCCTGTCTTGTATTGCGCGGTGATGAGGTACGCAGTCGAAGAGGCGGTGAGGCCCGAGATCGGGCAGGACGCGGTGGCGCCCGTGGACGTTGGCGTGACTGTTACTGCAGTGCAATTGGAAATTGCCGTGCCATTATTGAAGAACTCCATCGTGCCCGAGAATGCCACGGTTGGCGTTCCGCCACCGCTTGGTGCGACCGTCGCGGTTACGGTCACCGTCTGGTTGACGCTGGGCGAGCTGGGTGAAGCGGTGGGCGCGGTCACGGTGGTGGCCACCAGGCCTACCGACTCAGTCACGTCGTTATTGCTGGCCAGGTAGCTCGCGTCATTGCTGTAGGCGGCTACGATCGCGTGAGTCCCTCCGGTCAGCTCGCTCGTGGTACAGCTGGCTGTGCCCGTCGCGGTGGCCGCACTCCATGTCACGGCCACCACGCCTGCGGTGCCGCAACTGCTGCCGTTGGTGATCGTGGTCCCGTTATCGGAAAACGTTACATTGCCCGTTAGTGGCACCGCGGCGCCGGTTGGGGCGCTCACCGTCGCGGTGAAGGTGACAGATTGGTTGACTGCAGACGAGCCAGCAGCCCCGGTGGACGAGTTGGCTCCAGTGTTCGACGTGAGCGCGATCGACGTGACCGCAGGGTTCACGTCGAATGACGAACTGCTTGCCGTAAGCGAGAGCGGCGTGGTCAATCCGGCGTTCAAAGAAAGGGTGGAGGTAAGCGTCTCTCCCGAGCCTGCGGTCGCCGTGAGACCACTGAAGGTTGCCACGCCAGCCACGGTGCTCTGGCTGGCGGTACCGCTGACAACACCGCTCCCGTAGAGCGTGCCGCCGCTGGTGATCGTGACCGGTATGGATACGCCGCTTGCCGTGGACGGGGCGCCGTTCTCGTCCAGCGTCACCTCTGCCCCAAAGCCCAGGTCCACCGTGGCTTGCGTGGGGGCGGTGGTAAAGCTCATCGAGTAGTCGGTCTGCACGGCGCCGGCGTCCACACAGGGGCTCGCGGACGAGTATCCCGTATAGGTGGTGTTTTCGACCGAATAGCCGCGCTCGTCAGTGGTGATGCCCGAAGGAATGCTGGAGGCGCTGCCTGCGCAGATTACCGGGTTGCCCGATGTGCCGCCGGGCAGCGGGATCAGAGTAGGGACCGTGTCCTTAGCGCCGTTCAGTTGCAGGCTGCTCATGGTGATCGCGGCACCGGTGCCGCCAGCTTCTGCGGTGTTGGTGCTGTCACCGCCGCCGATTACATCGCCGCTGCCGGTGTAGGCACCGTTGATGTTCGCAAAGCCCGCGGCGCCGGAATTGTTTGCCACGACACTGTTGGCCAGGGCCAGCGTGCCGTTTGAGAAAAGACCGCCGGTACCGTCGGAGCTGCTGTTGCCCCAGATCGTACTGTCGGCAATGGACATTGAATCGGCGTTGTAGATGCCGCCGCCGACGTCGCTACCTCCGACTGAGTTGCCGTAGATCGTGCTCTCCGTGATGGACGTTGCGGCGCCCGTGCCACCGCTGTAAATGCCGCCGCCATTACCAGCCGCCATGTTGCCGTTAATGGTGCTGTCCACCACCGTCAGTGCCCCGCTGTTGCTGACGCCGCCGCCATTGCCACCAGCGAGATTGTTCGCAATGGCGCTCTCATCCAGCAGCAGAGTGCCGGAGTTATTCACGCCGCCACCGTTACCTATAACGTATCCTCCAGTGACGGTGAGCCCGTAGAGCAGGGCCTGGGTGCCGGAATTCACGGTGAAGACACTGAGCGGGCCGGCAGCGTCCCCGTTGCCATTGATGGTAAGCAAATTGGCGCCAGGTCCAACAATCTCAACACCTTTCAAAGCGCTGAGGGTCAGCGCGCCATTGGCGAAGTCGAGATTGATGGCGGTGATGCCAGAGGCGAAGTCGACATCGCCCGCCGAGCTGGCCAAGGCGATTGCGTCACGCAGAGTGCAGTTTGCGCCCGGGCAGTCGCCGGCGCCGGCGCCCGCGTCGGCGTTGTTCTGCACCTGGATGTAGCTGGTCTGCACAGCTCCCGCATCGACGAATCCCGCCGCGCAGGAAGCGTTGCCGCTGGGATTCAACGCAAAGCCACGTTGATCCAGGTTCAGGCCGGCTGCCGAAGCCAGGTTTCCCAACCCCACGCAGATGGCCGCGCTGCCGGGCAGCGGCAGAAAGGTCTGCGTCGTCCCGCCATAGTTGCCTAGCGGCAGCGCCAGCGGGTTGGTCGTGGCCGGTGTGGGATTGGCATTGGTGGTGCAACCGTTGCAGTCGTCTTCGCTGCCGTTGGCCAGGTTATTGAAATAAACGTTGTAGTTTGCGTTGGCCGTGTCACCACCCGTGTTGTAGACCCCAGCGCCTAAAGAGGAGGCAGTATTGTTCGCGAAGATATTGTTATTTGCGGTCAGAACACCCGAAGCACCGCTCGCATTGAAAATGGCGCCGCCGGAGCTTCCAGAGGCCGAGTTGGCGTAGAACGTGTTGTTGGTAGCGGTCAGCGTTCCGTCATTCTGGATGGCGCCGCCGCCTGCGGACGCGGAGTTTTGAGTAAAGGTATTGTCGACGACCGTCATGGTCGCGCCGCTGGCGTTGAAGAGGGCTCCTCCCTGCTGCGCGGAGTTACCGCTGAAGGTGCTGTATGCAACATTGGCGGTGCCGGCATTGTCGATGGCGCCGCCGGATGTGGCGGTGTTTGCCGCAAACGCGCAATTCTGTACGGTAACGGTAGCTGACGCGTTGACAGAAATCGCGCTGCTGCCATTGGTGATCGTCATGCCGGAGATGGTGACGTTGGTCCCTGGGCCGACCTGGAAAATTGCATTCCCAGCGCCGGAGACGGTGAGTTGACTGGCGCCTGGCCCCCCGATCGTCAGGTTTTGGGTGATGGCCGGAAGGGCGCTGGTCAGCGCGATCGTGCCACTTACGCTGAAGTCGATGACATCGCCTCCGCCGGCCTGTGCGTTGGCCTGGTTGATGGCATCGCGCAGGGAGCAGGTTCCGGTGCCGCAACTGCCGGAGGCATCGGATGAATCGGCCGTCGTGTTCACGGTCAGGGTCGCCGCCCGTGCTCCGGCTGCGCACAATATGAATGCCGCCACCAGCGCCGTGAGTCGCGCGAGGTAGACTCTGCCCCGCTTGCGCCCGCCCATTGGGAGGAAAGCTGAAATATGGAGTCGAGGTGGAACAGCCAAGGACAACGAGCGAAGCGCGTTCATGGGCAGACTCCCGGTGGGCGTTGACTTGTCGCGGGACTGCGCGATCCTTCGAATCGCACACAGCGACTCGAGACGCGTGACAGTGCTAACGCCACACTGCGATGAAGAGCAAACGATTAATGCGCGGAGAAAGCTTGGGGCCCTATACACAGTTTTTCTTAAATATGGCGGTAACGCCGCAAATCGGCGAATCCGTCGCCCAGAAAATCGACTTGCAGTTGTGACCGAGATTCTTTCGCAGCTGGCCCGTGAATTAAGGAGTATGAAAATCTGCAAAAGTGCCCCAAAACAGAGGGCAGGTCAAAGCAAAGTTTCCCTTTTAAAAAAAACTACTTGTGGCCCAAGGGAAGATGAAGAGTGATTCAGGAACAGTGAAAGTGTGGCAGCCGTGGCGGTTGATGTCAATGAAAAAAACAAAGGATACTACCAGACGAAAAGGCGTGAAGCGGCAGGCGTGGACCGCAGGTAATGCGCGATCGAAAACCGCTTAGTCGAGCCGAGAATGGCGCGTGACGCCTGCAACGGACGGCGCTGATTCCTGCTTTGCGCGATCATCGCCGTTCTGCAATGGTCCAGGCTCCGTTTCTCTTGCTTAAGGTCACTTGAATCATCTGGATGTGCGGCGCGGACTTAGGAATGATCTGCGTGGTTTCCGTGCAAGTCCAACTTGCGGTATCTCCGGAAATGGTCAAGGAAGATGGAGAACAATTATCGGAGATCGCAGCTTCTGGATAATTCTTGAACAGGCCCTGAAAATCTTTGCCTTGTTTGGCGGACATTCCCGTCCAAATCATCTGCATTCGCGCGACATTGTGCGCCTGCAGGGCGGCATTAAAGTTGGCCATAACCGCTGCGATCGTAGCTTTCTCGTCGACGGCAGGAGTGGGATTTACCACTGGTGGCGGGGGTTGTTCGACAAGAACGTTTACAGTTCTCTGTTGCGTTCCGCCGTTTCCGCGGGCGGTAAGCAGATAAGCGGTCGTGGTCCGCGGACTGATGGCGGTCTGCCCGTTGAGATCCACCTGACCAATGTCGTGATCGATGAAAACCTCGGTGGCATTCGCGGTCTTCCACTGCAGCGTGGTCGATTGTCCTTGCTCGATCTGCACTGCGCTGGCGGCAAAGGAGAGAATCTGTGGCGGCTGGGCCTGAGGCTTAACGACGCTCACCGTCACCATCCGCTGCTGGTTTCCATTGCTCCCGCGGGCAGATAGCGTGTAGGTAGTGGTGGTCTGCGGGTTCACTGTCACGTTCCCGCTTGCAATCACCTGGCCGACTCCGTTGTCGATAGTGACTCCGGCCGCGTTCGCGGTCTGCCACTGCAGCGTGACCGACTGACCGAGCTCAATCTGCGCCGCGTTGCTCGTGAAAGAGAGAATCTGAACCGGCTTGGAAGGCGCGACAGTGGGGGTGAGGATTGCAGCTATGCTCCGCTGGTCGCCAGGCTTAAGGGACAGGTTCTGCTGAAAGGGTTGGTAGCCAGTAAGAGTAATAGCAAGGGCTCGCGTGCCCGGCTGGATATCTTCAAGCGGCAGGCTGCCGCGGGCGTCGATAGTTCCCTTCTGCACGTTGTCGATGGTGACTTTGGCACCAGGCGTGGAACTGATGATTAAAGAGGCGGTCGTCTCGGTAATCGGGCCATTAGAGCGGATGAGAGAGACGCTCATCGCGGTTTGGCGATTCTGAGTGATGAGCTCTTTTTCGGCAGGGACCTCTGTATAACCAGCCTTGGCGAGTCGAACCGAATGACTGCCTGGATCGAGAAGCAGTGTCAGTCTTCCGTCGGCCCCGGTAAACCCCTTCAGTTCGTTGTCCACGTACACGTCGGCTCCGTCGATATTGGCCTGAATGACCAGGGTTCCAGAAGCCGGAGGCGGCGGAGCTGGTGGTGGTCCGGAAGGCTTACGCAGCAGCAACACGACGGCAATCGCCGCAATGGCAAGTACCGCAATCCCGCCCACCAGCAGCACGGGAGATTTCCGCGCCTGGACTACTGGCTCGTCGAAACCTTCGATGGTCTCCGCGCCCGGCCTGCTCGCGGCTTTGCTCGCGCCAGCTTTAGCGGCCTCTTCCTTTAGGCGGCGCCAGGCGGTTTGCTGTGTGGGGCTGGCGAATTCCACCAGGGGCGCAGAAGCGCGAAGCTCATCGCGGGCCGCAGTCGCATTGTTGGCCAGCAGCGCCGTCCTGGCTGCGTCTACAGCGCTGGCGACCGCCTGATTCGAATGCTGCCGGCGCTTCTCTTCGATTTGGGATAATGCCTGTGACAGCTCCGCGGAATCTCCCCAAGCTCGCTGAACCGCCTGAATCGCTTCAACGGCCGCGGTGAAATCATTGCGTTCCGCGGCCTGCACAGCCATCGAGATGCCATTCGCGCTTGCCTCTTTGCGACGCTTTTCGGTGCGGATCTCTTCGCTAAGCGCATGAAGGGGCGATCCTGGATTCGCTGCCGACGGCTGCTCCTCTAAAAGCCGCAGTGCCTCGTCGAGTTGGCCGCGTTCGCGAAGCCGGACGATGCGTTGCAGAACGGCTTCGGTTTTCCGCTGAAGTTCGCCTTGTTTATCGCGGGCCTCCGCAAGCACCCGCAGCAAGGAAGCGTCTCCGGTTTCTGCGCTGGCTGCTTCAAGAAGGCGAACTGCCTGGTCGAGTTGTTCCGCTTCGAGGAGCGATTTTACCTGGGCCACGCAGGCGGCGATGCGCGCAGAGCGCTGCTGTTGCGCCAGCTCCGCGCGCGCCAGCTCCAGCAATTCGCCCACGCCGGCCTCGTCGGCAAACTCGATCTGGTACGATTCCAGGATCTCGATAGCTTTCTCGAATTCGGTGCGGTCGATCGCACTCTGCGCTTCCCTCAGGTACCGCCCGCGGATCTCTTCTTTTTCCGCCGATTTGAGGCGCTGGCGCAAAGCGTCTTCGAAGGCCAGGAGCCGCTCGTCACCGGGAAGCTCCTGCAGCGCCTTCTGCACGATGAGCAACGCCTCGCCGGGAGCCTGCAGAAAGGTCTCCTGCGCTTGGGCGATTGTAGAGTCGACCAGCCGTCGGACCCTGGCTTTGCGGCTCTGCACGGCGACGCGCGTCTTGAGTTGCAAAAGGCTGGGTTCGCTCGGCAACTGCTCCAGCGCACGGTCGACCAGGTCGGTGGCGCGATCGTAGTTCTCCTGGTTGAGGAGGTTTTCAATCTCCACCTGGATTCGCTCGAGAATCTTTCGCCGGCGCTCCTGCTCCTGACCGCTCATCGCGGTCTGCATGAGATTGTCGAGATCCGGAGCTGCGGAATCGATCTCGGAGGCTCTTTTGAGCAGTTCGATAGCCGCTGTAAATTGGCGCGAGGTGATCTCCTGGCGCGCTCCGGCGAGCAGATCGCGTAACTGTCCCTGACGCGCGGCTGCCTCCACTTGCCGATTGACTTCAAGATAGGCGGCGCGGACATTGGCATCATCCGGCACCAGTTGCAGCGCCTGCTCCACCACCTTAAGGGCGCCCGTCCAGTCGCCGCGATCACGCAGCCAATCCGCTTTCGTCATGAGGCTGGCGACCTCTTCATGCCGGCGCCTGGCTTCCTTCACAGCCTCGAGCTTCGCCTTCAGCTCAGGATTGGCCGGATCGCGCTTGATGGCCTGATCGAAGAGAGTCTGCGCGTCGGTGAAATTGGCCGCCGCCAGCGCCGCGTCCGCCTCTGCGACCAGCTTGCGGAGTTCCTCTGCGCGTTGGAGCTGAGTGAGATGCTGATTGACAATGCCCAGCAGTTGCCGGGCCCCGGTGTGCTGGGGATCCATGATGGTGAGCTGGCGCAGCACATCGCGCGCGCTCGAGAATTGCCCTTCAGTGGTCAGCCGCTCGGCATCCGCGAACAATGCTTCTACCTGGTGCTTCTTGAGCCCTTCATTGACGATCCGCAGATCGGCGCCAAGCTCTTCAGCGGTGGAATAGCGTTCCTCGGGGTTCTTGGCGAGCGCCTTGTCGATAATTGCGTCCAACGCTGGCGGATAGTTAACAAGCCATCGGCTCAAAGGCGGGTGTGGCTCATCAATTACCTTGTGCATGATCGCCAGTTCTTCGCCCTGGCCGCCCGGGAACGGCAACTGCTCGCAAAGAAGCTGGTAAAGCATCACGCCGGTGGCCCAGATGTCCGATCGTCCGTCGAACGGGTCGCCCTTTAGCCGCTCCGGGGAGATGTAATGAACCGACCCGATCACGGTTCCGGTCTGGGTGAGTCCAGTTTCGAACTTGGCCTTCTGCACGCTGGCGATGCCGAAGTCGACGATCTTGGCCTGGATCGGAGTGCGCTTCACCATTACATTGGCGGGTTTGATGTCGCGATGGATGACTCCGCTCTGGTGGGCAAATCCGAGCCCCGTGCATACCTGCTCGATCACGCTGAGTTTTTCAATGAGGGAGAGCGGCCGCTTGGAGGCAATCAGCTTATCAAGCCCTTCTCCGTCAATAAATTCCATGACGATGAACGGCTTGCCGTCCTCGTCGCCAACGTCGAAGACGATGGCGATGTTGGGGTGCAACGGAGCCTGCGCCTCGCGGTAAAACCGCTTGAGCATCTCCGGCTGACCGTCCAGGCTTTCATTGAGGGTCTTGATGGCTACGGGCCGGCCAATCAGTGTATCTTCGGCGCGATAGACCACACCCATCCCGCCGCGTCCGAGGACGCCAAGAATCTCGTATTTGCCGATCTTCTTACGTACACTCGTGTCCAAAGCTTCTCGCTCCAAGGCCCCAGAAAGAGCAGAGACGGACTGCCTGGGATTAGCAAATGGAAAATGCTCTATGGAAGAGCTGCGATGTGCCGACCCCGCTGATAGGTGATACAGCAAAAGCTAGCACAACCGCTCTTATGCGGCAACAACGTCCCCGCGTTCGGAGCTGCCGCATCGCCGAGCAAGCCTTCGCCGTCCAACCGCGGGCACGAGGCCGTCTTGGATGTCGAACTGCCGCTGCGGCACAAAGCGAATGTACAAATCTCTTGCGCAAAGAGCGCGAAATTGCGAAACTCTATCTCGCAATGAAGCTCGCTGCGTAAGAGAGCAGGCTTGTGCTGCGCTTTGTTGATAAAGAAACAACGGGTTCCCAGTACGGCTCGCGTTCAGATCTGCACTATGAGGCGGTTTAACTCCGGTTGAACTCCGGCCGGAAGCCGCCTCCACATCGACAACCTCGTTGCGCGACGAGCGAAACCTCGGACCGGGAGACAGCAATATGCCCATGCAGGTTTGTATGGGAGCGACGATGCAATGCTCGTTTGGCATGGCTCCAAGCTCACTGGTAGTGCTTCCCACCAACAAGGTGTTCACGAACGAGATGCCGGACGCGAACATCATGGACCATATTCCGATGACCAACATCATGCCATTCGGAATGTGCCAGTCCCCGGCCAATCCGGAGGTTGCGGCGGCGACCGCGGCGGCGGAGGGCGTGCTGACACCGATGCCGTGCGTTCCCAATACACCGGCCCCATGGGTTCCTGGCGCTCCGACGGTTCTGCTGGCAAACTTTCCTACCCTCGATAACGTTTCGCAACTCGAGTGTGTCTGGGGCGGAGTGATTACTTTTACGGATCCGGGCGAGGAGACAGTCGAGGTGCCGTAGCCTCGCATCAGTGGGCTTTCACCAAGAGCAAGAGCGGGCTCCCGGAAAAGCGTCCCGACTGATTTTCCTCTTTGAAATTGCCTGGTCGAGATCAAGCATCGTTACGGAAGGCCTAAAATGCCGCAGCAATCGCTCCTTGCATTCGAGTTTGCAGCGCTGACCGATATCGGCTGCAAGCGCAGCAACAACGAGGACAGCTTCGGATACGATGCCGAACTGCAGATATTCGCCGTGTGCGACGGCATGGGTGGAAATTCTGCGGGTGAGGTTGCCAGCGGCATGGCGGTGCGCAGCCTGATCGATTCCTATGCTGCGAGTACGCGCGTTGACGCCGCAGTTGAACCGGTTGAGAACCGGCTGATGAGCGCGATTGTCAAGGCCAACCGGGTTGTGCGAGACGCCGCAGACAGCAATCCGGAACACTACGGCATGGGCACCACATTAGTGTGCGTTTGTTTCGACACCGAGCGTGCGGTGATTGGAAATGTCGGCGATAGCCGCGCATACCTTGTGCGGGACGGCTATTGCACGCAGATCACGAAAGATCACTCTTACCTTGAAGAACAGATCCAAAAAGGAAATATCACGCCGGAGATGGCCGCCGCCTCAAACATGCAGTCCGTCATCACGCGCGCCATCGGTGCGGCGGAGGACGTCGAGCCGGACTTCTACGCGGCTCGATTGGAGCCCGGCGATATGGTTTTGCTGGCCTCGGATGGATTGACGCGGTATGCGAGCCCGGAACTGATCGCCGCAATGGCTGCCAGCGGCCGAGAGCCGGAGGCGGTTTGCCGAGCGCTGGTTGAACACGCCAAGCAATGCGGCGGCGTGGACAACATTACCTGCGTTCTGTTGCGCGCCAACGAAGTACCGCAGGAGATCGGTCAATCGGAAGCTGCGGGGACTACCGCTCTTTAGACGCTATTTGACCACCGGCAGCGCGCAGGACAAGCCGGAGAAACCACCATTCACCAGAAGGTCGGCGCCCGCACCCGAAATCTCAAAGCTGGCCGTCTTCACACTTCCACCGGTTCCGCTCACAGTGTGTCCCGCGACTGTGGTCGCCGTATTGATCGGATAATCGAGCCGGTATCCTCCAGCGGTTCGAGAAATCTGCGCAGTTCGTACAAGTTGGAATACGGCCCACGTACCCTGGAAGGGCAACACCTCATTGTTGTCGTAGACGAGCGATGCTTTTTGCGCCGTAGCGGCGTTCCACGTGATTTGCTGGGTCGCAGTCCCGCCGGAGATGCGCTGGCCATCGACGACCAGTGTGGCGTTCGCGACTCCGTTCCCGGGAAGAAAATGCTCACTGAAGGTGAGGGTTGCAGACTTTGCTCCGGCCGGGTAAAGGACGGAGCTGATATGCGCAGCGCGGCCAAAATACTGCGCAAACCGGCTGGAAACGGGCTGCGGCGCAGCGGGATTGGCGACGTATTGGGAGCCCTGCGGGACCAAATACTGCTTGAGCAGCCCGTTGTACGCGGTCCAGAGAGCCCCTGTGTCCGGCGCGAATGCCGCGTCAACTTCCGCTGGACTGGCTTGAGCCGGCGAGTTGGGCGAAAAGGGGAACTTGGACAGAAGGGGCGTAATCGCCGCACAGATCTTCTGGCCGCTGCCGTTTGCGGCCGCGCCGGGGCTGGGCGCCAGCTTGGCGACACACTGGATCGGCGCCTGCATCAAGGCGAGCACCGTGGCCTCGGTGTGCATCTGCTGATCGACATTAAAAGACTGTGCCGTCTGCTGCGCGGCTCCGCCTGCGGCCACGACCTGTTGCGCGACCGGCGCAAAAACGGCTGCGTCCGTAGCCGCGGCGGGATTTTGCGAAGCGAGATCAACAGCGCCGGCCAGCTGAGAAAGAGCGGTGATGTACGCGGCATTACCGCCGCCGATCAACCGATCGGTTGCATTCGGATCAACAAGCGCCTGCGTGGGCTGGAAGGTCGAACGAATGTTGGGATCGGCGACGGCGGTGTTATGCGAAACCGTGTAGAAGAGCGCCAGCAAGGGCGATGCCGGCCCTGCCAACGCATTGAGATGAGCCGGCGCATCCTTCAGGCTTCCGCAAGCGCCTACGTGGGCCTCCATCAGGAATTCGTGCCACTCCTTGAGAAAGTCAGACGAATACTGGCCTGCAAGATCCTTGCTTACCTGCGCAGCGTTCAGCGCTTCGCCAGCCTGATTGCCGAGAACCCATGTTTCTCCCTGCGCGTACTTTTCCGGGTGCTGGATTGCGTCCTGCATGAAGCCGAAACCAGCGCGCGAGAACGCGCCGCGCACCACATGCGGGTCGGTTACGTAACTCGCGGAGCCCGGATACATCTTGTTGAAATCGATGGAAGGACTGGTCCGATCGGCGTCGGAAAGCATGGCCTGATAAATGCGCGTCTCGGCAAGAAATTTGGAGAGATAGGCACGCGTGTGCTCAACCATCGCCGAATCCGGCGCGATTGCGTAGGGAGGATTGCGTAAAAGCTCACCGGCATAGAAATCAATCTGCTTTTGCGCGAGCTGTTGCTGCTCCGGGTCAAGGGTGCGGGCGCCAATCCAGTACTGGAGGAAGACCGGAGTCAGAAACTTCGCCTGGCTCTTCTCCGGATTGCTGGTGGTGATCAGATATGCCTTCAAGGGATTGTAAGCCGCAAGATAGGACCCGAAATCGCTGCTGGTTGCGGGACTGTCTGGCAACGAGCGCATGAACGCGAGGAGATTCTCCTGCGCTGGAGCAAGCAGCATGGGACGAAAATATTCGAAGTAGATCTTATGCGTTTGGGAGTCGAGCTGGGCTCCGCGATAGAGGCCGAAGCGGTAGCTGAGCGGGGCGCCATGGATTTCAAAACTGTCGAGTTGGACCATGGTCTGGCGAAGGTCATCGAGGGCGCTCAACTCATCGGTTCCGGGAAGACCGGCAGGAGCTTTGGACAACGTGCTCGCGGCAACTGCAACACGGCGTTCCAGTGCAGCGTTGTTTGAATACGACACCAGCAGGAACAGCAGCCATATGGCAAGCAATGCAGCGAGAGAACCATAAAGCGTCCTGCGAAACAAGCGCGCCGGCGCGGATTGCTTGCTTGCAGTGAGGGCGCTCTTATCGCCCAGGATGACCTCCGGAAGCAGGCGCGGGAGAAACGTCCATTGCGGCACGCGCATCGCCACCATCGTGGGCACAGCCGTCTGCGCGGCGGCTTCGGCGCGAGTCCTGGAAAGGTTCAGGAACTGAGTTGCGCCTGCTTCCTGCATGGCGGGAACCTGAACCGCCTGCGGAGCGCTGACGGCGCGTTCGACTACGCGAGGCCGAATGCCGGTGAAGTAGAATCCGCGCAAGTACGGATTGGCATGGAGTTGGCTGGGCTTGCAAACCTCCACCAGAAAATCTTTCAAACCCCTGCGCAGCTTGCCGAACTCTCTTGGGAACTCGTATAAGCCGGGCTTGTTCGCCGGCTCCGCTTCGCGGTCGAGCATCTCAACACGGAATTCGCCAAGTTTGTACACGAGGCCATCAATTGCAGAGGATACGGAGCGGCCGGCTTGATCGGCATAGGTTCCGGGCGTCGCGTCATTTCGGAGCAGCGTTGTCCCAAGAACTTGACGGACCTCGTCTTCCGAAAGGTTGCGCACGTACTCCTGAAAATGCGGAATGCGATCCGTTTTGGTGACGATCACATAGACGGGAATCGACATTCCCAGGAGCCTGGAGATCTGGCGCAGGTCTGCATTGGCGGAGCGGGCGAAGGCAAGCAAAGTTGCTCCTCCATCCTGCGCCAGCAATTGGTCCATGCTCAAGCAGACGATCGCGGCGCGCGGAGCCGCGCCAGCTCCAAACGCAGAGCGGTATGCCCTGGCGCGGGTGCGTTGGATCACCCGCGTGAGCCTCGACGCGTTTCCACTGATCGTGGTTCCAAGCTCGAGAAGTGCGGCGGTCCCGGTAAACCACAGGTTCAGACTCTCTGTAGACGTCTGTTCCGAACCGTGCGATGCAGTACCGGCGACCAATTCGGCGTCCATTCCAGACTGAACGACCGTCGTGGTCTTCGCCGATCCGCTTTGCCCCAGCAGGTAAACCAGCGGCAACTCATCGAGGGTCTTTACTCCCTGCGGCGAATTCCGCAGCTTGCGATTCACATCGTTCAGCAAGAGATCGATGTCGCCGGCTTCGCCGCCGCTTGCGCCGCTTGCTTCCTCTTCCTCCTGACGCTTGGACCTTCGGTGCATCACGATGATCGCAACGGCGGCGCCAATCCCGATGAGCAGAAGCACGATTACGAAAATGGCATACGCTGCTCCCTGCAAGTGCAGCAGCGCGGCAATGCCGAACGCCATCAGCGCGGCAAGAAGGACGACCAGAGCGGCAAGTATATAAACAATCAAAAAAATCTCCCGGTCGAACGGAATCAGAGGATGCGCGTCAGTCCGGCACTCAAGATCATCCAGAAGGCCGTGTACGACAGCACCGTGACCAGCGCCAGCGAGAGGGCTGCGATGCCCAACCCCCGGCTCCAGTAATCGATTCGCGAAGGTGGTTTGATGAGAGGGGCGGCACTGCCGGGCATGAAGGCGGCCTGGCCGCGAATGCGATCGATCTTTTCACGCGCCTGTTGAATGAGAGAATGAATCTCGCCGCTGCTTCGCGAAGAACCCCGTCCGCCGTTCTCACCTGTGGCGGAGAATGATGTGATGCTCGCGCTCAGCGCGTACCGCCCCTGAAACCCGAGAAGCATGCACAGGCAGTAGACCTCAAGGCAGTCTGCGGTTTCCGGCGAATCCGCGCGTACCAACAGAGCATGCAGGTGATCGAAAAACACTTCTCCGGCGCGGTTGTGTCCGAACATCTCTTCCTGCAGAGGGCGCTGCGCCCAGTCTGCAAATGCCGGGTTTTGCGCTTTCAGTACGGTTTCATCGAGCAACGCAACCACGGCAAAGAAGGCAAGCTGGTTGATTTCGCTGGAGTAGGCCAGAGCCTTGGCCTGTTCCATTGCCGACCTCAGAGCGGCTCGCACACTGGCGCGAAACTCCTGCGAGTTCGCGCTATTCTGCGATTGAACAAACGCCAGCCGCAGGATGACGGTAAAGGCATTCTCGTAACAGGACGCAAGGCTGTAGATGCGCGGGACATTCTGCTGCATCGGATTCTCCGAACCGTCGGGAGGACCAGCACTCTGAGCAGTTTTCCGTACGACGACCCGGAAAGGACGGGAAACAGGAGATACGGGTCCGAAAATGATTAAAATCATACCTCAAGAAACATGAACTGAACACGAAATCTTCCTGAGCTTGCGGAAACCAACAGGCAAAGCTCTAAAGGAAACGGCTACTTTACGCCGTCTCTACGCGCGTGTAAGCTCTCGCAATGAACTCTGGCGCATAAGGGGGGAACTATCCGATGTCTACGGAGAAAGTGAAGGAAGGAAGCGAGAAACCGGAGGAGCCGGAAAACCTGAGCGCAACCGCGATGTTTCTTCGCGGCTTTGAGTCCGCGCCCGGCGCGAGCGGCGGCGCCGGAAACGCGCCCGTGACTCCGCAGGCATTCGATGCGAGAGAATTGGCGGCTTCGCCGTCTGCTGCGGCACAGGCGCAAGGGCAAGCCGAACCACGACAAGCCGAACCACGAGTTGAGCCGCGGGGTCCGGCGGCTTCTGTGCCAGGTGAGTTTACCAATCTATTCCAAACCGCCGGGAGTTCCGCTTCTTCTTCCCCGCGCGGAGCCGACGCGGTGAAACCAACACCATCCGCACCCGCGGTTTCCACAGGGGCACAATCGGGGCCAGGCGAGTTTACCCGGATTTTCGTCAGCGCTCATACGCCGCCAGCCAGCACAGCGGCCCCAAAAGCCGACACGGCTTCGAATTCTGCTGCTTCGGGACCTGCGGCGGGTAGCCGCTCGAAAGGCTTCTCGTCACCCGGCTTGTCGGATTCGGCTTCGGGAGAAGGCGGCTTCACGCAGTTTTTTCAATCGGCCATGGAGCAGCCGGCGACTGCCCCAAATCCGAGTGCGTACGCATCCCCATCTACACCTCAAGCAGCGCCTCTACCGACGCCTCCACAGGCTCCGCCACAACCGCTTCCGTCAGGCCTGCAGGAGCCTTACAGCCCCAAGGTGACCAGCCCCAGCGTAACGAGTCTCCTTTCTTCTCTGTCCGCGACCGGCTCTTCCGCTGCTTCTGCCCGGACTGAGCCCGAGCCATTTCGGCCTGCCCCGGCGCCTTCCTGGCACAGCCCCACCGCTCATCCTGCGGAACCGCCGCTCGAGCCCGGCGGCGTTACTCGGCTAATTCAGAAACTTGGGCATGAGCCGGCGCCGGTACCCGCGCCACCGATATCAGCCGCGCCGGCGGC
>JASIJX010000643.1 GCA_030049955.1 Acidobacteriaceae bacterium | reverse complement strand
GGTGGAAACGACTCGGGCCGGTTCATTAATGTTTCGATTATCTGCGGACTAAGTTGGACCAATTTCATATGCATCCGGATGAAACGCCGCGACACGCCGTGCAGGCCGGCCAGTTTTGCGATGCTAGTGGCCTGTCCTGTCGTGATTTGTTCATCCAACGGCGGGCGCGGGCGATCGCCTTAAGGATGGCCTGACGACTAATGTCAGTTGTGATACTCGTGTTTCCAACGATGAGGCGAAGAGCGCGCCCTTGCCGTACATGGTGGAAAGGGCATTCGATTGAGATGATCTGCGAGAGAGTGATGGAAAGCGAGCCGCTACCAAGAATCTCGTCGATCAGTGCGGACACACGCAGACGGACCTCCACATGAGCGGTATGAACTACGACGCGCAACGGATAATCCGCAACACGCGAGCGAAGTGTTGGACAGTTTTTTGACGACGGAACTCGATCTGGCCTATATCACTGCGTTTCTCGATGCCTTCGCGTCGACTCTCAAAACAGACAAACCCTTTGACGTTTACGCTGCAGCCAGATCCGCCCAGTGGGTAGCAGAACACACCGACGCTCTCACGGAAGTCGAACAAGACGGTTGGAGCCAGGAAGCAACCTGGAATTGGGCACACATGTCGGCGGCACGTTTCCTGACAGATTTGTTTCTTCAGGAGCAGCGCCTCGATTGAATCGCGTTCGGGGTGAAGGGCTTCGCCGGCTTTACGGATAAAGCGGCCTCCACCGAACAGGCTTTGATACGAGAAGGACTCATCGTCGACTGCAACGGCCGGGAAGGAAAGCACTTCCCAATCCTCGCGGTCCATCACTTCGCTGACCAGGTCCTCCTGGTGAAGGCGTTGCATGACAATAATGATGACCCCATTCTCCTTGCTATTCAGCCGGCTCAAGAGAGTATGAAGTACCAGTCGTTGGCGGCGCGCCGGCGCGTCTCCGAGAGGGCATCATCGGGCTTCAGAATGTCGTCAAGGATGATGACGTCGGCCCCGCGGCCGGTCAGAACACCACCGACCGAGGTCGCCATCCGGAAACCCTGTTCCGTGGTCATGAAGTCGTTCACCGATTGCTTGGTTTCAGAGAGCACGGTTTTGGGGAATAGGCGCCGATAGAAAGAGCTGGTAATCAGGGTGCGGCAATCGCGTGCGTGCTTGTCCGCGAGATCCTGGCCGTAGCTCGCGCAGATGATCTGCCTTGTGGGGTCATGGCCGAGCAGCCAAGCCGTGAAGGCGACAGAGGCAGCATGAGATTTCAATGTCCGTGGCGGGAGGTTGATGATCAACCGTTTTGTCTTGCCTGCCCGGCACCGTTCCAGCGTTGCAGCCAGCAACTCAATGTACTGGCCGGTGACGAAGCGGCCCTGCGGGTTCAGTTCATAGAATGCCCGTTCGATAAAGGTCGTAAAATAGTTTCGCAAGATGGCCTGGTATTCCTCGAAGGACATCAAATCACTTCTGCTCATTGCAATGTCTCCTGGTTGGCAGTATCCCTACCCGTTTGAATGCCCGCGATACGGCGTCTCAGGTTTTCCATCAGCTGCAGATCTGTTTCGCTGATGGCAGCAACTTCGGCACCGCCAGTCACGCTCTCCTCAGACCAGTGCACAAGGGCGAAAAATTCCCGCTGGGCTCGCAGGTCACCTTGGGCCGATTTGTTGCCTAGCTGCATTACGGCAGCTTCGAGTTTGGTCACCGTTCGGATTCCGCGTGGCCCGTTAATATGTACAAACTGGCGGCTCTCCTTCAGAACTACAGTTGCCAGGTTTTTCGATCCCTTCGGGCGCCCCTTCGGATTACCGGACGCGCCCTTCTGGAATCGGTTCTTGGCCGGCGGTTTGCCGTAACCAACCTCATATTGGACGACTCTTTTAGAGGTTGAGAAGCTTTGTGCTTTTTCCTTCTCATCTACGGGATCTACACACAAGGTTCCCAGGCGGCAATCGAGTTCCTGACAGCCCTGAAAAGATGTCCCAGCTTCGCACAGCGCTCAGTGCACTTTCAGCAGACCATAAAACTGTCCCGCCTTACTTCGAGGTGAGGCTCACGACAACGGTCGAGAATGCAGTTCCGGGCGAAACGTCGATTGTTGCGGCGCGCGTGGTGCAGCATTGAATGTTGTCCCGGCAACTCGCCGCTCGGCTGCATTCGCAGGAGTAATATTTCCGGCATCGCATCTTATATGTCAGCGGGATGAATAGAACTTTAGCGACAAGCAGATTCCTGCGTGCTACCCCGTTTATGGGTACTAATCCTGCTAACGGCTGAGAATTATAGGAAGTTGCCGAGACTACCTGCTTTGGCAAGCGTTCTGAAAGGCCCTGATCGGTCAGGGCTGATGGCGCGACTCAAAGATTCGCCGTGCCTGCTCCAAGCTGGCGGCGTCAACGATCGGCACAAAGGCTCCATCGCGCCAGATCCACAAATCGACTGGATTGTTGATCGCTTGTGGTTCAATCTGAACGAGCGGCGGCGATTATAGATATTGGCGCCGATGTACTTGGGGTTGGTCAGCACCTGATGGACGATCGCCCGTGTCCACAGGCGACCGTGTTCTCCGAGAATTCCAGCGCCATTGAGCTGTTCGCGATTTTGCACGCAGTCTGCTTGTCGGTGACGAACAGTGTGTAGATCTTCTGGACCATCTCGATTTCCTTTTGGGGACCTGAGACCAGGATGACCCGGTTCGTCTGCAGGCTCTTTCGCTCTCCCCGGCTGACCTGACCCCCTGAATCCGTTCAGATCGGAATACGATCTGGACGAAGGAAAGGGGAAGGACGGATGAGCAGGAGCAGGCACACGGAGGCGCAGATCATTGCTGCGCTGAAGCAGGTTGAAGCCGGACGCACCACCGACGATGTAGCCCGGGAACAGGGCGTGAGCAAGCACACCATCTATGCCTGGAAAGCGAAGTACGGTGGCATGGAGGTGAGCGAGGCCGAGGAAGTGAAGCATCTGCGCGACGAGAACGCGCGGCTCAAGAAGCTGGTGGCCGAACTAAGTCTCGATAAGGACATGCTGCAGTCGGTGATCCGAAAAAACTCCCTGGGCTCGTAGAACGGAGGCGAGAAGTGCGGCGCTTGCTGGAGGAGTTCAAGGCCAGCGAGCGCCACGTCTGCGAGCTGATGGCAGCGCCGAGATCCAGTTGCCGGTATCGGAGCCGGAGAGATGACAGCGAGGTTCAGCAACGGCTGCGTGAGTTGGCGCGGGAGCATCCGCGCTTCGGCTACCGGCGGCTGTATTTATATCTGCACGAGGAGATGGGAGTGAACCACAAGAAGGTGCAACGCATTTATCGCGAGCTCGGCCTGACGGTGAAGCGCACGCGGCGCAAGCATCTGCGGCGCACGCTCGCGCCGCGGCCTGTGCTGACGGCGCCGAATCAGGAGTGGGCCATCGATTTTGCCAGCGATGTCACCGATCCCGGGCAGCGGTTTCGCGTCCTCGGTGTGATCGACAGCTTTACGCGGCAATCGCACGTGCTGCAGGCCGCGACCAGTTTTCCCAGCCGATGCGTGACGCGCGAACTGGAACGGGCGATCGTAGCATACGGCAAGCCGCAGGCGATTCGCTGCGACAATGGGCCCGAACTGACCTCGCGTCATTTCCTGGCCTGGGCCATCGCGTGGAAGATCGACGTGGTGCACATTCAGCCAGGCAAGCCGACGCAGAACGGAGGCATGGAGAGTTTCAACGGCAAGCTGCGTGACGAATGCCTGAACACAAGTTTGTTCTGGAACTTATTCGACGCCAGAAGGCAGATCTCCGCTTGGAAGGTGGAGTATAACTGCCGTCGGCCGCATAGCTCGCTGAGTTATCTGACGCCGGACGAATTCGCGCAGCAGTGGAAGGCTGCTTCTCTTTCAGAAGCGAAGAGTATGGCCGGGGATCAACCCTGTCAAGGCAACCCTATCGGGCTTCGCTTCGCTCCGGCCTTGACAGGGCCGCTCCCCGGCCAAGAGATCTCCACCTAAGAAAGAAAAGCAGAAAAATGTGCTTTATGATTTCATACACCGAATCGGACGGAGAATGGGGTTAGGTCACACCCGGCTGGAGAGTGCGGTGCTTTCCCAGGTCTCAGGATCGAGACCTGGGGCACCCAATTTCCTCGGTGGGTGCACAGTGAAGGGCTGGGTTCGTGCTTTCCCCGGTCCCCAAGGGCGGGGGACCGGGGGCACCCGTTTTCGTGGTCAATTCGGTTCGTCCAATTCACCCCACCCAAGCGGAGCTTGGATGGGGCACCCGGCTGGAGAGTGCGGTGCTTTCCCAGGCACCCAATTTACTCAGTGGGTGGACAGTGAAGGGCTGGGTTCGTGCTTTCCCCGATCCCCAAATGCGAGGGACCGGGGGCACCCGGATGACTTGCCGACTCGCTATCGGAGCAGGGCGGAGGCGGCCCAGAGGATGGTTTCCTGGGCGTGGAAGTCGCCGGTTTTGCGATGGCGCTCAAGGTAGTAGTCGAGGCTGTTGAATTTGTTGGTGCCTTCGCAGACGTTGGTCACGTCGCTGTTTTGGTCGATGAAGCCGCTGACCGCGATCCAGGCCTTGCGGGCCGCGGGGCCGTAGGTGGCGGCGTCGAGCCAGCCGTTTTTGACGCCGGTGATGAGCGCGAAGGTAAACATGCCGGAGCTTGAGCTTTCTTCCCAGGCTTCGGGGTGGTCGATG
>JASIJX010000642.1 GCA_030049955.1 Acidobacteriaceae bacterium | reverse complement strand
CTAGTAAAGGAATACGCACTGAAGATGTCCGAACAGCTGGGCTACCAAGCCGCTAGGAATATCCCATCGCCTTGATGCGCTCGGCAGCTTGCTGCTGGACCTTCTGATAGAGGCTGTTGCCGTGTGCGTCAATAGCCACGATTAGCGGGCCAAAATCGCGGACGCGGAACTTCCAGAGGCACTCCGGCATCAGGTCCTCCCACCACACTTCTTCGATCTCCTCGATTTGCAAAGTCTCGAGTGCCGCGGCTCCGCCGACGATAGCTAGATAAACGGCGCCAAAATTCTTCATGGCATCGACACTCGGCTGTAGCAGGCCGCCTTTGCCGACTACCGCCCGGACGCCATATTGATTCAGGAGCCCCGGGACGAAGCGATCCATGCGCTGACTGGTGGTGGTGCCAATCGAGATCTTTTCGAAGCTGCCGTCGGAAAGCTTTTTCACGCCTGGGGCGGTGTGGATGCAGACGCCGCCGGCCAGATCGGCGGGTGGGGCAATGCCTTCGTCGAAGATGCGGCGCTGCGTGGCATCGCGGATACCAAAGAGCGTTCCGTCAAGGTAGACCTTGTCTTCGAGCTGAAGCTTGCGCATTGTGGCTTCGTCAAGTGGGGCGCGGAGATGATATTCGCTCATATTGGCCTTTTCGCTATCTGCTGAGAACCGACTCATCCTGCGGCATATAGACTTCGCCGCTTGCTTTAACGATCGCTTCAGCCCGCTCCCCGCGCCAGCATTGCATGTTTACGGCAACGGGGTTTTGGCTTATGTGTGTGTGCGCCCACTCGATATGCACGGCCAATGCCGTGGTAGAGCCGCCGAGTCCTTGTGGGCCGATGCCGGTCTGGTTGATTTTGTCGAGCAGCTCGCGTTCCATGCGGGCAACGTCCGGATCAGAGTTGACGGCGCCGATTTTGCGGAAGCAACTGGCTAGCTTGGCAAGACGAGTTGCGACATCGGATGTTCCCCCGAGGCCGACGCCAACGATGACAGGAGGGCAGGGCTTGGCGCCGGATTCAAAGATGCACTGCAGGATGAACTTCTCAATACCGCGAATGCCATCTGAAGGGTTGAGCATCTTCAGGAAGCTCATGTTCTCCGAGCCCGACCCCTTCGGCGCAATCTGGATTTCAATCTCGCTGGAATTGGAAACGAAATCGAGGTGTACAACCGGGATTCCGGCGCCAGTGTTCGTGCCGGTGTGCTTCCGTGTGAGCGGATGCACGGTGTTAGACCGAAGGGGCCGCTCTCGTGTGGCGCGCTCGCAGCCGCGAACCAGTGCAGCTTGAAGCTCTGGGATCTTGACCGGAGCATTGCTGCCGACGGTGACGTGGAAGATGGGAAGGCCCGTATCCTGGCAGACAAGCATGCTGCCGCGGTCGGCGATTTCTATATTGTTCAAGATGGTGAGCATGAGCTGATTGGCTGTTTCGTTGTGCTCCTCCTGCTCGGCTTCCTGAGCGCGGCGTAAAGCGGCGCGGATATCTTGTGGGATGTCTTGCAGCGCGCGAATGTAGAGATCGCTGACCGTTTGCTCGATAGTGTCGTAGAGGGTTGGCATGTTCAGGTCCTGGATTCGGCGGTACTGGATTGAGTCAAACTGGATTGGGCCATAGCTGTCGCCGGCTCCAGATCGGGCGGAGCCAGGCGGGTGAAGGAAACAGGGATATAGCTGACGTTGACGCCGCCATCCTGTTTTTGCAGACGAATGCGCTTGAGCCACTCCGGGTTGGGGCGTGGAAAATCGGAGCGAAAATGCGAGCCGCGGCTTTCTTCGCGCAATAGTGCACCATGCGCGACCAACTCCGCGTTGAGGCAGATGTTGGTGACGTCGAGCGCTTCGTTCCACGCCAGGTTGAAGACGCTTTCCGCGCCGGCGGCCTGGCGGCTTGCTCGCTCGCTGATGGCGCGCAGTTGGTTGAGAGCGGCGCGCAGATCGGGTCCCTTGCGAATGAGGCCGACTTTCTCCCACATTAGGTTTTCGATCTCCCGGCGCAGGACATTCGGGCGCTCGCCTTCTGTTCTGCTAAGCGGCTGGCTCCAGAACTCGCAGCGCTCGCGGATTTGCGCCGCGGAAACCTGATGCGGAACCGCGGGAGAAAGTGACTGCGCCATGATGTCGCCGGCTAATGCGCCGAAGACAATGGAATCGGCAACGCCATTACCGCCAAGACGGTTTGCACCATGCACGCCAGCCGCATCTTCGCCGGAAGCGTAGAGGCCGTCGATGCTGGTGCGGCACTCGGTGTCAATCTGCAGGCCACCCATCTGGTAATGCGCGCTGGGGGAAACTTCCACGCGGCTGTGCAACATATCGAAGCCGTTGTCGTGGCAGCGCTCCACCATGCCCGGGAAATTGTCGAGCAGAAACTTTTCGCCGAGATGCGTGGCGTCGATCCATACTCCGCCGTTCGGCGTGCCGCGGCCTGCCATGATCTCGGCATAGCTGGAGCGCGAGACCACGTCGCGCGTGGCACGCTCGGCCTTGGGGTCATAGCGCAGCATAAAGCGCTCGCCCAAACCGTTGATGAGGTGTGCGCCGGCGCCACGTAAGCCTTCTTCCAGCAGGCCTCCGGTGGCGATGGATTTGCCGACCAGAAGACCCGTGGGATGAAACTGCAGCATTTCTGTATCACTGAAGGCTGCGCCCGCTCGCCATCCCATCGCCATTCCATCGCCGGACTTCTCAAGCGACGGCGACGAGATACGGTACATGCGCGCGCCGCCGCCGGTGGCCAGGAGCACGGCCCGCGCGTTGACGGCGATGAAGGTTCCAGTACGCATCTGAAGCAGAAGAGCGCCGATAACGCGAGAGTCATTTTGGAGCAGGTCGAGTCCGCGCGTCTCTTCAAGCACGCGAATGGGGCTCTCGAGAATGTAGTCGCGCAGATTCGACATGATCTCAATGCCGGTGAGATCGCCGCGATGAACCGTGCGGTCGAACGACTGGCCGGCAAAGGGCTTCTGGTGCACGGTGCCGTCGGCGTTGCGGTCAAACATACAGCCGATGCGGTTTTCGAGCTCCACGACGCGAGCGGGCGCTTCCTTGACGAGGATCCAGGCGAGTTCCTGGTCGTTGAGAAAAGCTCCGCCCTTGATGGTGTCGGCGAAATGGCGCTCAAGCGAATCAGCGGGGTTGAGCACGGCGTTGTAGCCACCCTGCACCATGCGCGTACATCCGCTCTGTCCGAGCAGGCCCTTCACTACGACAGTGATATCGAGGTGCGGCGCGCGGGTGCGGGCATGCGTCGCAGCCATCAGGCCAGCCCCGCCGGCGCCGAGGATCAGAATATCGGTGTTGATGGTCTCGACGTTCATAGTTTGCGAAATGCTGTGACGCCCCACCAGGCCCAGGAGAAGCCAACCACTGTGAAGAGAATGGCTGCGAAGCGCGCGGCGCGGGGACCGATCTTTCCGTAATCGAGCACGATGCCATAAAGGCCGTTGAGGCCGTGATAGAGCGCGATGATCAGAAAGCTAATATCGATGGCCTGCCACCACGGGTTAGCGATACGCTGCAGAATGACGGCGTAGGTGAGGTCGCCGCGCAACAGCGTTGCGGACAT
>JASIJX010000641.1 GCA_030049955.1 Acidobacteriaceae bacterium | reverse complement strand
GAACCTACACCATCACGGTGACAGGTAGTTCCAGCTCAACCAACACCACTGTCGCGACAGTCACGCTGACGGTTCAATAAGCAAGCCAAAAGGATAAAGGCACGAAGAAGCGTGTGTTTTGCGTGCGCGTTGAATCAGGCGGCAGAATCGTTATGTTCCCTGATGGGTGGTGTCCCAGGAAGCGCACGATCGCTGAGGATGTCAATAGTAATTCATATTGACATAATGATTAGAAAGCGCTTGAATGGTTTGCGATGACTAGCCAGTCGCCCGCCGTAGTGCAGGGCGATGGCGGTCGCGGCATGGGAACGGGTGATTTCGCCGCCTATGGGCAGCGGCCGGAGCAAAACAATTTCATTCTTGATCAGGCCTAATGAATGTCAATAGGCACGTTCCTGGGGCTAATGGCTCGGCTCCTCAACATCCACGCTCGATAACGTGTAATGACAGGAGACGAACCATGGCAATCCGTAACAGACAAGATCAGCCGTCATCCAGATCGCCGATCTCCCGCGTGGCACGCTCGAAATCGCTGCGACCATATCTCGCATTTCTTGGCCTGCTTTTCCTGCTGCTGTCCCCGCTCGCCACCGTACCCTCGCCAGCGCAGGGTATGCCGACGGTCGCCGTCCCGACTCAGTATTTTGGGATGTCGTTTAACAATGGTAATCATATGACGTTCACCGACACCCCAGCCGTCACCTATGGCATAGATCGAATATGGGACGGCGACACTCAATGGGTCGAGCTCCAGACCGCGGCGTGTCCCTCCACAGGCTGCACGAGTAGCGACTTCGATTGGACCGAATTGGAAGACTGGCTGGCAAATGATTACAGCAATGGTGTCACCACTGCATGGTACACAATGGACAGGACACCGAACTGGGCTCTGGGCCTTAGTGGAACCTGTTCGTCGAATCCCGACCAACCGGCTTGCGATACTAGCTGCCTAGACGGTGTTTCCGGCGGCACAGGCGCTGACGCGCCCGGGCAATGCTATCCGCCGGCGGACCTAAATCCGGATGGTTCGGGGACCGACCAGACCTGGAAAAACTGGGTAACCGCGCTCGCCACCGAGAATGTCGCATTGTGCGCGTCCACCAGCCCCCAGTATGCGTGCATCAAATATTACGAGATATGGAACGAGGTCGATCAAAGTAGTCAGGGCTACCCCTTCCCCGGCAGCAGCTACGCGGCGCCGTACCTGCCCGTAGGACAAACGTCAGTCGGCAGCGGCGCCATGTATAAAGGTTCCTACGCACAGCTCGTGCGCATGCTCCAAGACGCTAAGTGCATTATCCAAGGCAGATCTTCACTTGTAACCGTCGGCAGCACTCCTTATGCAATTGATAATGCGGGCGGTGCTGGAACTCCTGAATCCTGCACCATTGTCAACGGCATTCAGGGCTATAACACCGACTATCCCGCCGTTTTCGTTTCGCCTTCCAGCCATACGTACTCGGCCCAGGAACTGGATATCGCCCAAAATTTCTTCTATTGCAACGTTACCAACACCACCAGCGGCGCACCGAACTGGTGCAATACCGGAGATGAGGTCGCACAGGAAGTCGGCGTTATCAACTTCCACATGAAGCCGGCAAATGAAGACGACGGCTTCTCTCCGGAAATAGAGATGCTGTCTGAGTACTGTGCCATCGTGGGCTACAGCAACGCGTCGACTGAATGTTCGGCCTACAGTAGCGACAGCGGCGTACTGGAGTCCGCCCAAGCGTCGAAGACAATCTGGAATGGCGAATCTGGATATTCCGGAAATGGTTGGGATCCAACGTCGACGTCACCGGATTTAGTGGATAACCCGGACATGCAGGCGTCGTTTATTGCCCGCTACGCCTTATTGCAGTGGTCGTTCGGTATCCAGGGTTCCAACTGGTACCAGTACGATATCAGCAATGTGTTAAACGGTAGCTCTGATAACGGGTCCGGCGATCAAGCCAACGACCCGGCGAGGGCATACAGTGCACTGTACACGTGGATGGTTGGCCAGACCATGACCACCGCGTGCAACAACGAATGGGGTACAGAATGGGCATGCGACTTTAGCGGCGGCTCTAACCTCCCTGCCGGCTATGAATCGAGTGCAATCTGGAATACGGATAGCAGCAGTTATCCCTGTACTTCAGGTAGTGACGAGGGAAGCGGTTGCACCACCTTCTATACCACAGTGTCTGACACTTGGACCTATTACCGCGACCTGTGGGGAGATGAAATTCAAATTCCTACCACTGGCACGTACGCGCATGAGGTGCCAACAGGTATCCTGCCGATCCTGTTAGAAAACGAACAAATGTAGCTCAACGAACACATGGCAAGAAAACCGTCCCGTGCCCTGTTGCAAGGCACGGGACACCAACCAGATGCAACATCTGAACCGCTTTGCCTTGAGATGTATTGCGGGAAAAGCCGCGATACAGAATGAACTCCTCAATTGAGGAGAAACAACTCGCCGGAGGGTGGGCAGGAAAGAGAGCAGAATTCAGAGCCAAATCTCTTTCCGCCCGCTCGCCCGGCGAGAACTAAAAACGAAGGACATCTCATCGAACTGGAGAAGAGAGCTAGATGCTAAAGACCGGCATTATCAACCCGGGAATCAACTCTCTCTTAAGTCGTGTTCGTCATACAGACACCCTCATTATCTTGGATTGGAGCTTTCTCCATATGGCTGGAGTGGAGACGATTGACCTCTCACTTATGGATGGAATTCAACGAGTTATTTCAGGTTCCTGCGGCGGCATCTTGCCCGTTCTGGGTAAAGCTATTACTCGCCATGTGGGCAATCTGATAACAGGCGCCATTCTATACCCCCGCTACTTCCAGTTTTAGGCTCCAGGCGTAGCTGCACGGTCTGTTGCCAACTTGCTGCAGATTCTCCGGCAAGGTAATGACGGTCCCCCGCGCCGCGTCAAATCTCCAAGGCAGCTTTGCATGTGAGCCCAGCAGTTCCACACTCGAAGCAGCATTAGGGCGAACGTTGCGAAGCACAACCTGAGTTCCTGGCCATTCGGTAAGGATCGCGTAGACGAATCGTGAGTCTTTCGAACGCGTATAGCGGACCGCTTCGCCTTCGGACCAAAGTGTG
>JASIJX010000115.1 GCA_030049955.1 Acidobacteriaceae bacterium | reverse complement strand
GCGATCCAGTAGAAGTGCGCGGCCAGAATGCCGTACTGATACGTCGAAGCCGCCCAACCCATCAGCTCGATGGCGCCGAGGTTCGCCGATAGAAAGCTCAGGCCGGCGACCCAGGCGGTCATCTCCCGGCCGGCCATGAAAAAATCGTTGGAGGTGTTGGCGTAGCGCCGCAGATAGATGCCGATGCCCAGCACCATAACGAAGTAAATCGCGATGATGGCCACATCGGAAGGCGCAAGAGCAATCAACCGGCTCGCACTCGCCCAAACGAACTCGGCAGCCAGCGTACAGGGTTGAACCCCGAGTTGAACCATTGAACCGTCCTACTTATCCAGAAAGGATATTGGGGAAGAGTGCGAACCTTACGTGCGAACCTTACGTTTGAAGCCCGTGCTACTGCCAGTCGAAAATTTTCTCCATCAGAACCCACTTCTGGCCAGGCTTGGCAACGGGAAGAGGCTTCTGGAACTTCCACATCAGCTCTTCCCACTTCTGCAGCACCGCGCTCGCCGCGTCGGCCGCAGCTTTCTTGTCGAGCGAAAAGTCGTCAGGCGTTCTGAGGATCATGAACAGCCGGTTGCCGGCGAGATAAATCTCCTCGCTCACGACCCCCTGCCCTTTCAGGTGTTCGAGCACCTCAGGCCAGATTGTGTCGAGTTGGTGCCAGTGTTTGTATTCGGCGATAAGCGCCGGATCGTCATTAAGGTCGAGAGCAAAGCAGTAGGTTTTCATAACAGGTGTCAGTTTTCAGGCTTTAGGTTTCAGCGGTCAAGTCTGTGGTCGGTTCCCAGGGTCAGCCTCTGAAACCTGACACCTGAAACCTGATCCCTATTCCCGGCTACTCCGCCAGCACCATCTCCTCAACTTCGCGGAAGTACTTGATGCTCGTCGAGACCAGCGCGTCGAGCTTGGCCTTGTCGGGCTTTCCGTGCATCGCCGGATACGGATCGCCGCCAGGCCCGAGCGGCTCGAAGGTGACAAAGCGCTTGCCTTCGTTGTAGCCGATCACGTAAAGCGAGCGGATAATCGTCGCCACGTCGAGGAAACCTTCACCCAGCGCGCAGCGGTTGCTGTCGGCAAAGTGCAGGTTCACGAGCTGGTCTCCGGCATCGACGATCGCCTCGCCAATGTGCGATTCCTCCGACTGCATGTGATAAACATCGCCGTTGATGTGCCCCACGCCCGCATGATTCACCGCGCACAGGTAGCGCTTGGCGTCGGCCACGGTGTGCACCAGGCTCACTTCGGCAGAGCGGATCGGCTCAATAGCTGCCTTGATGCCGTTCTCAGTGAACAGGCGCCCCCAGGCCTTCAGCGTCTCAGCGGAGCGCTCGAATTCCACGTCGTCGTAGGCCTTCGGACGTCCCACCGCGCCAGGAACCACCAGCAGATACTCGCCGCCAACCGCGCGCGTAAACGGCACTTCGCGCTTGAGGTAATCGATCGCCGCCTGCCGCACCACGGCGCGATTGCTCGCCATGTCGTTATCGGCCGAAAACATGCCGCACACGCCCGAGACGCCAAGGCCGTGATCGCCGAGAATCTTCAATGTCTCTTTCACGTCGTAGCCGAGATCCGGCCCGTAGTGATTGCCGTGCAGCTCGATATACGGCACATTGCTCTTCGCGAGCCGCTCCGCCGAGGCGGCCAGAGTTTCGCGCCCAAAGCCCCAGTTGCTCCACGAGAGTTTAAGCCTCGCCTTCAGCTTCTCCGGCGACTTCTTCCTCAACTCGGCAAACCGAGCCTTGATCCGTTCATTCTTCTCTTCAAAATGCTGCTGCCGCATATTTCATTCCTCTTCCCGGGCGCCCCATCCTCGCCGCGTCTTTGTTTTGCGGCGAGGGTGGGTTCCGCGATTTGGTCAGCGTTCAACTTCTACTTCCGGTGAGCGCCCACTTCCGGCATATCCTTGTGGACATCCGGCCCGAAGTACCGCAGCGTCACCAGCGGATCGGTCTTCGAATGGTTCTCGAAAGTCACGCCCGCTGTGGCCGCTTCGTGGCTTACGAACACCTCGTCCTGCGTCATCTGGCCAAAGCGAATCAGCGCCGGGCAATCGACATCCAGCTTGCCGATGCGGCCATGACCCTGCGTAACCACCAGGCCGTATGCGCCAGCATCCTTGATGGTGCAGCGAGCGCCGGGCTCGACCGTCAGCTCGCGGGCGCTGAACTTCTGCTCGCCATACACAGTGCCGTAGACCACCCAACGGTCCACGTAGCCCTCGCTGGCCGTATCGGCCACCGGGACCGGTTCAAGGTAATGGTGCGTCTTGAACTCGGCATCGACGTTCGCTTCCCAGTCCACCAGGTCCACGAGGAAATCGAGATCGTGGTGCTTAGCGTCCGGCACGTCCTGCGTCAGCAAGCTGCGCGGAACTGGCCGGCCCTCGACCATCGACTGGAACATGGCCAGCACATCGCTTCCCCACTGCGGCTCGTAGGTCACGAGCGAACCCGGCGCGTGCAGAATCCCCGGCTGCACCAGCCAGCCCGTGCCCGGCTTGAGCCGGTAGGCCTTCGCCGAATCGAGGATGCCATTGTCGCCGAAGTCCCAACGCGCAAGGCAGTCGCGAAGCTGCGCGCGGGTCGTACCCGGCTCGAGCCCGAAGTATGTATGCGGAAAATTGCCATGCGTAAAATTCAATTGCGGCGGAAAATAGTAGCCTTCCGGCTTGCCTTCGCGGCCCACCAGCTTCGCCTGCTCGTCGCTCTGGTGCAGGTGGTGCATGATGGGGCCGGAGTTGTCGAAGAACTTGCTATACACCGGCCAGCGCTTGTACTTCTCCCAGATGGCCTTGCCCACCATGCGCGGCCCCTCGGCATCCACGGCTTCCTTCAGCGTGAACCGCTCGTTGCCGTTCACCACATAGCTCATGCCCTCGTCGGGGGTGCGGTTTTCGTTCATGGCCGGCGTGGTGGAGGCGAACCAGCGCTCATCGATGCCGCCCCGGTGTGCGCCGTAGGCGTACAGATCGCGCTGGTCCAGCTTGAGCCGGCGGCCCGGTTGCAGATAAATTCGCGGCACCCACGTGGGCGCCAGTCTAAGAATTCCCTCGCCAGCTTCCAAAGCCTGCCGGGTCGCGCTATTCACCGCTATTGCCGTAT
>JASIJX010000114.1 GCA_030049955.1 Acidobacteriaceae bacterium | reverse complement strand
GCCCTCGCGCCGGAACCAATCTGGCTCGCGGTTCACCGGCAACAAAACACCGTCTGGTACAAGCGGCTGATCGAGGAGGAGTTTCGTCTGCTCTCCGCGTTGGCCGCCCGCCGGCCGCTCGGCCCGGCAATCGACACAGCATTTGCATCGAGCGTCATCCCCCAGGAACAACGCCCGGCTTTCCTGCAGCAGAACTTCGCAAACTGGTCTGCGATGGGCTGGTTTGTCGGCGATGGGTTTATGGGCTGATTTATGGGCGATGAGTTTATGGAATTGTCCAGCAACCTGGGATGAGAACAACCGCGGGTCGCCTCAGGAGAATATCCGATGAGTGACCGGATCATCCGGCTCAACGACCTCTTTCGCAAAGGCGCTTCAAGTCTGCAATCCCCGCTGCTTCTCGCCGTCCGCCTCTATTGGGGGTGGCAATTCGCGCAAACCGGCTGGGGCAAATTACAGCATCTCTCCCGTTTCACAAGCTACTTTTTCCAGCTTGGCATTCCGCTGCCGCACCTGGCCGCGATCTTTGTCGCCCTGCTTGAGCTCTGCGGAGGAATTTTAATGGCCATCGGATTATTCTCGCGGCCGGTTGCTCTCGCGCTTGCGATCGACATGATCGTCGCCTATATCGTGGCCGATTCTTCCGCCCTCGCATCGTTTTTCAGCAACCCTGGCAACTTTTACGGCGCCGACCCCTTCACATTCCTCGCGGCCTCGCTGATCGTTCTCATTTTCGGGCCAGGTTTCTTTGCGCTCGATACGATCTTCGATAGGTTCATTGACCGGAGAAAGATTCCCAAGAATGATATCTAGTTCAATGCAGCGCAGTGAAACGCTCGCCGGAGCCATATTATTCGGCAGCATTGTCACCGTTGCTCACCCTCACTCGGAAGAATTCGTACGGTCGCACGGAACTGGTGGTAGTTAACAAAAGCCACATCATTCATTTCTGTCTGCACCGGCCAGGTTCTCTCGTCCGCCTCTGTCCGAAAGGGCGCCATGTAGGTGGGCGTCGGAGCCTTCACAAAAGCCACGCCCTTTACCGGCAACATGTAGATGCGGCCTCCGATCGTGGCCGGCGCATACTCCACCTCGATCATCGCCTCGCGCGGAGGAGCCATATCCGCAACTGCGCTCAGGCGCAAAATCTCGCCCGTCTCCGGATCGATTTCGATTTCCCCATGGTATGCGGGAACAACACTCTCAATCCGGCTTCCAACCTCGAATCCCACTTCGAAATGCGACGCATTTTCCGGCACCGTGTAGCCAAAAACCGCAGCCGGCCCGCCTGTGCCCTTTTCCCACCGCAAAAAGTGCACGCCGCTTTCGACGGCATCGCGGAAAACTTGCGTAAGGATTGGTCCAAACTCTCCGCTGGTGGTCAGCCCTATCGCCGGCTCACTTTCTCGCTTGCTCGGATTCTCGAAAACGACCTCCTGTCCGCCGCGGTAGCTCACCGTCCTGTGGTATACGCCGGTCCGGCGCAGCGTAGTCGAGCCCTCGCCCTCCCAATGACCACCTACCTGAGTTAGAGTGTCCGCGAAATGGGTCGTCACTCGGGTCGCGTAAAAGTTGGGTAATCGCGTCATCATAGTCCCAACATATTGCAGGGCCATCCGCAGCATCCTCTTTTGCGACTCGGTATCCGGCGCCGCATCGCCAAGCACATCGGCTGCGGGAGGACTCACGAACGCAGAAAGATCCGACAGCTTCATCAGCGCATCGCGCGCCCTCGATCCAGGAAAATCCACCTCCCATCGCGCCAGCCTCGCCCGGCTCACCCGCTCCGTCAGCAGCACATCATGAAGTTCGGAGGCTACTTTTCTGTCACGCCTGCCGTGGAGCTTGCCCAGCAGTTGTTCCATCTCTCCAACCGATATGGTTTGAGCTATGGTTTGAGCTGCCGCAGTTTGCCACGCGAATCCCCACACCAGCAGCAGCGCGGCCCATGCCCCAATCGTCCCTTTCCGCTTCCATGTACGCGTCACGTAGGACTGGATTCTGATCCGCCCGGAGTGGTGGCCGCCCACCTTATGACCATCATGACCATCTGGGAGTGGCCCTCCCCCTTCGAACTCCACGTCGCTTATACCTTCACGAATTCACATTCCCGGTTTCTCAAACCGGGATATTGAGCATATGGGGCTTGAGGATCGTTTTGCAACCAGGTGAACAATTCCATCGAATTTCCGAATTGGAATGGGCCAATGTTCGGGTCGAAATACTGGTAATTTCTTGGCTCTTTCCGAACCGCTACGGTATGCCCGCCGACATCGTGCGCGCCTCGCTGAACGTTGATCCCGCCACCCCACAACACGATCAACGCATATCCAGTTGTCCGCGTGGTCTGCTCCGCAATCCAGGCCATATCCAGTTGAGGCCGGTTCTGAACGTCGTCATGCGGCAGATGATAGTTGTCGTTAATGCCTTGCCAGTTAGGCGGCAGTTGCCAGTTCATAAACATTGCCATGGGGCTGCCAAGCTGATTCAGCGCGGTAACATTTCCCAGAACCCGCGATGCCTTGACCCATTTACAGCAGATGGCGTGGCAAATCCCCGCTACGTTGAAATTACCCATGTTGAAGAGTGGTGGCATTCCCTTTCTCCCTTTATGTGTGGCGATTAAAAACGGATAGCGGCCCATGCGGTCGAGAATAGGCAATTGTGCCAGGCATGCTGGCTTTCATAAGCTGCGCAACGAGCTTGTTCCCGAGGCCATCACGATAACACATGACCGATTGCAACATTGCATCGAATTACGCCCGAATCTGCCACACTGAATTAGGTCCGGAACCAGGACAAGCAAACCGCGCACGCGAGCCCACCTGCGCCGTAAACCGCTGATTCCAAAACGGCTGCAAATAACTCCTTGCGAATCACACACATACAGCGATGACCGTCAATTAACTGCAGTAGAATCAAACACATGCACACAGCCGGTGGGGGAGGGGGATTATCCCGGTCCAGGGTACAAATCGACGCGATACCCGGCATCATGCACCTGCAATGGAAAGGAGTGTTTTACCGAGGACTAAACCCATCCTGGAACCTCAACGAACTGCTGGAGGAACCTCATGCGGAATCGAACGCGCATCGCAGGAAAAACATTTTTCAGGAATCCGAAAATTTCTTCCGGTTTTCGGTGTGCAAGTTTCGTTCCTTGAACTGCTTGCCAAAACTTAATTTCACAGTCTCACAGAAATAGGCGCATGCTTTAACCGCAGAGAAGCGATGGAACCGAGCCCATGCGCTCGCCGCAGCGAAATCAGACCTGAATGGTGCGCGACGCGCTAAAATTGTTTTCATGCTGCAGTCTTGGTTTTCCCGTTATTCTGCGCGCCTGGCCTGCGCCGGGCTGGTCATGTTTTCGCTGGCGCTTCACGCCCAGGACAACGAGCGGCGCGGCCGCAAGTACAAGGCTCCGCCGCCCTCCTCGACGATCGAGGTAACGGTGCTCAAAGCCGACAACGGCAAGCCCATCGAGGCCGCCGCCGTCATCTTTCACCCCATCGAGGGCGACAAGGATAAGGGCTCGATGGAGCTGAAGACCAACGAAGACGGCAAGGTAACGATCGATGTTATTCCCATTGGCGATACCGTTCGCATGCAGGTAATCGCCAACGGTTTCCAGACCTATGGCCAGGACTACAAGATCGATAAGGCGCAGATGTCGATGCAGGTGCGCATGAACCGACCCGGCGCGCAATACTCGATTTATAAGAACAACAATACGGCGGCAGATAACTCCGGCAGCGGCAACAGTTCGGGCGGCAATTCCGGCGGTTCGGGCAAGAGTGGCAGCAATCAGGGCAGCTCAAACTCGAGCAATCAACAGCAGAACCAATCGCAGAGTCAGCCGCAGAAGTAGCGCTCCCGGATGCGGCGTCTCACTCCGGCCGGTTCAATGCCCACACGGTCTCTATGTCTGCAAGACTTTTGACTGGCAAAGCGGCTCTCGTCACCGGCGGAGCGCGCCGCATCGGCCGCAGCATTGCTCTGGCGCTGGCCGGCGCCGGGGCCGATGTGGCCATCACCTATCGAGCCTCGCAGGATGAAGCGGCCCGGACAGCCGCGGAACTGCGCGCGCTCGGCGTGCGTGCCGCGGCGATTGAGTGCGACGTCCGTTTGCAGCAGTCCGTGCGCCGCGCCGTTGACGAAGCTGTAGCCGCCTTCGGCCGACTGGATTTGCTCATCAACAACGCCGCCGTTTTCGCCAGCGCACCGCTCGAAAGCATTACGCTCGACGAGTGGGACGCGGTGTTCGAGACCAACGCTCGCGGCCCATTTCTTGTTGCGCGCGAGGCGCTGCCGCACCTTCGCGCCGCGCACGGGCGCATCGTCAACATCGGCTCGCTCGGCGGCCTGCGCCCCTGGGCCGGCCACGCGCATTACTGCAGCTCGAAAGCCGCGCTGCACATGCTCACCCAGGCCATGGCCAAGTCCTTCGCTCCCGAGGTGAGCGTAAACTGCGTCGCGCCCGGTTGGATTGAAGTGGAAGAAAGCGCGCCCAAAGCCGATATCGACGATCGGAGCCGCAACCAGCACTTTGCCGAAAAGACGCCGCTCAAACGCAACGGCACAGCCGCCGATGTAGCCGCAGCAGTGCTCTTCTTTGCCACCGGACCCAGCTTCATCACCGGCCAGATTCTGACAGTCGATGGCGGCCTGGGCCTGATTTAGCGGTTCAGTCCAGCGATCATTTCGAAAACAGCCTGCCCCAGAAGCCCTTCTTCGCCGCCGCGCTGCGCGCCGCTTCTGCGGAAGTAGACTCGTAGAGTTTTGCGTCGAACCTGAGCGGGTCACGATCGCGCAAGCCCACAGGTTCCGGCTGCGGTGGCAATGCAACGCCGTCCACAGCCGCGCGAGGATTCGATACAAAGAGCCGCTCGGCCGTTTCAACTCCGGCGCGCTGCGCCACGTAATCGTATCCCTTCTTCAAATGCGGAGGCCGGCGCGTCATGCCGTGCGCGTCGCTGGCGATGAAGTGTATCCAGTTGCGATCCAGCAGTTCGTTCGAGAACGCTTCGGCCGCGCGGCCAAAGCGTCCGTAAAGAGATGCCGAAGTCACCTGCGCAAGGCAGCCGCTGCCCAGCCAATCGGCAAGCAGTTCCGGCCGCCGCAGCACTGCTGGATAGCGCTCCGGATGCGTCACGATCAGCGTATAGCCTGCATTGCGCAGTGCAAACATCGCTTCATCCATTCCCGGCGGAATCACCATGCTGGGAAATTCGATCAGCAGATACCCTTTGCCGTCGATCGAGTAGCGCGGCGAGTGGGCGCAGGCCTCGGCGATATTGTCGGCCGACATGTGAAAGTCGCATCCAAGGCTCAGCGCAATCGTCCCCTTCAACTGTTCGCGCAGCTCCTCAAACCGCTCGGCAATCAGCGCCGGCTGATAAGGTATCTCTTCTTTCGCGTGAGGCGTGCAGACAATGCGCGTCACGCCTTCAGCGGCAGCGCTACGCGCCATCTCGAGCGAGGTTTCGAGATCGGGCGCTCCGTCATCCACGCCATAAATGAGGTGATGATGAATGTCGATCAATGCTACGGTTTCCTTGCCGGTTTTTCGCTACGGTTTCCTTGCCGGTTTTTCAACGCATAGCTAGGGACGACATCATTGACGCAAAGACCTTCCAGCCATCCGCCGATCCCAGCAACTTTTCACTGGATCGGTCGGGATGCGGCATCATGCCGAGCACGTTCCGGTTCTCGTTCAGGATGCCGGCGATATTCGCGAGCGACCCGTTGGGATTTGCTTCCGGCGTGATTCCGCCTTCCGGCGTAGAGTAGCGGAATGCGATGCGATCCTCGCTCTCAAGGCGCCGCAGCTCTTCCTGAGTGCAGAAATAATTCCCTTCCATGTGGCCGATGGGAACCTGAAGCACTTCACCCTTCTTCAACTGGTTGGTGAACGGGCTGTCGGCGGTTTCACAGCGCAAGTGCACCTGGCGGCAAATATATTTCAAGCCCGCGTTTCGCATCAGCGCGCCAGGCAGCAGCCCGGCCTCGGCAAGAATCTGGAAACCGTTGCAGATGCCCAGAACAAGGCCGCCCGCATCGGCGAATTTCTTCACCGATTGCATCACCGGCGAAAATCGCGCAATGGCGCCGGTGCGCAGGTAATCCCCATAGGCAAAGCCGCCGGGAACCAGCACTGCGTCCACGCCCTTCAGGTCCTCGGAATCATGCCAGAGAAGGGTTACCGGCTGGCGCGCCAGCTCTGCAATCACGTGATACGTATCCTGATCGCAGTTCGATCCGGGAAACACAAGTACGCCGAACTTCATGGTTCTAGGGTACCAGTTTTGCGCATTCGAATCACTTGGCAGTCGCGGGAGCGGGTTGTTGCGCGGACTTCTGAGGCGCCTGCTGCGCGGCCTGCTGCCTGAGCACGGCCAGCGTTTTCAGGCCGGCGAGCGGAGCTTCCAGCGCGCCCACCCGGTCACCGTTCGGGTCGTGCACCGCGACGCGCAGAAAATACTCGCCTTTCACCGGCGCCTGGATGGTTTGCATCGCGGTTAAACCCTTGGCCATAGCCTGATCGAAGCGCTCCTGCGGCAAAGTGAGCGTTGCGCGGGTTGCGGCGATGTTTACTACCTCCCCATCAGGCGTATACAACATGGCAGCAAACTCCAGCACGCCGTGGTGAACGCCATCTGCGCTCACGGTAAACTGCACCCCGCTCAGATCGACAAGATACTGCATGATGTACGTCCGGTAGGGCGGCTTCATGAGCTTCGCGTTGGGCTCCGCGCTTGCCGTGAGTTTGTCCGTAGTTTCATCACGCGGCACAAGGAACGCGTCGAAGAAAATCTGCGTTGCATCCGGTCCGCCGCGCAGCAGCGCCGCCGTCATTGCAGACTCCGGCAGAACCTTACTTCCGGCAAGCACGACGGCAGGATCGTCGGCATAGTAACCGTTGCGGTAAGAAAGGTGCACGCCCGACGCTGTGGCCTTGATCGAAATCGCCCGGTACCGGCCATCCCACTTCGAGTCCGGCGGCGTAAAGGAGACGGTGTAGTAATTCTCGCCGTAATTGACTGCCTTTTCGACAGCCTCCTTCAGCCCGTTGGTGTTGTAGAAGGCTTTACCGCCAGTTTCGGCCGCGATCATGTCCATGGTGGCGTGCTCGGCATTGGTCTGGTTCAGAAACTTGCTATTGTTCGCGGCAAACGCGCCTGGATTGGTCCGCATGCTGTGCACCAGGCTTTGCCCGCTTTGCGAGGCGCTGAGCGCCGGATTGGTGAACAACCCACGCCCATCCACGGGATAAACGGCAACTCGGCTGCGCGCCAGCAGGTCGGTTGTCTTGCGCACATCGTCTTGAAAACCGGCAGCAGCGCCGAAGGGATCCTTGAGCGTGTCATCGGGCAGAATGTTGAGCGGAAACGAGCCTGAAAACCAGATGAGATTCTTTCGGCCTGGCAGCCCCGAGAGATAGCGCGCAAGCTGGTTCATGGCCTCAAGCGTGTAGATCATGCGCATTCGCGCCATCTCTGTCTGCTGCTCGGCCTCGAACTGCTGCAGGTTAGCCACGATGTCGGCCGCTTCGGAATCATCGCTCGGCAGCGTGTCTGCGACGGAATCCGACATCTGCTCTACGGGACCGCCCGAGACCGGATCGTCGAGCAGCGGCGAAGCGTGCAGCCCCTTGTGCTTTTGTTCAATTGCCGTTTTAAGCAATTCCGGATCTGTCGTGAATCCCTGCAGCATGTACAAATGCGTGCTCAGACCGAAGACTGCTATCTGGACTCCGGGGTTGAGCGTAGCGAGATACTTCAGCATCTGCTGGCGCACATATTGCTGATCGTTTATGGGCGTGTTCAGTGCATCGAGCAGCAGAATATTCAGCGAACTGTCGATAGGCACCCGCTGCAGGTTTGTAAAAACATTCGTCCCCAGGTCCAGGCGCTTGACGGGCTCTGCCGGATGCGACGACGACATGTGCTCTTCAAAGCTACGCACCGTCACCGGCTTTCCATCTTCCGTCACGGTGAAATCGCCAGCTTTGAGTCCGTGCACAGGATTCCCGCTGCGATCGAGGGCGAGAATATCTTCGACTACCAGCGGCACCGGCAGTTCGAGCTGATATTGGGAGTTGCTCTTATCCGCGGCGCCCGCGGCGTTTTCCTGCACAGTCTTTTGCGCATTTGCCGCGGTAGTCTGTGCCGGTAACAATGCGGACGTAGCCATAACGAAAGCCACAACACACAGCATCCTTAAACGGCATCCCTGGACACGCCAGCCAACGAAACTAATCTGCATAAAAAGACGCTTCATGTGGTCTTGAGCATCATATCCTGCTCACGTTCACATGATGGGAAAAATTTGCGGACCTGTTACCTCGACTGCCGCACCGTAGAGAAACCGCTCCTCAGGAACGCGGAGCGCAAGTGGACTCGCGCAGGATGAAGCGCGTCTTGTACTCGAGGCTGGTCTTGTTCTCCACGCCCTGGATTTCTTCAAGCAGCGCGCGAAAAGCCAGCCCGGCGATTTCGCGCGGAGAGAACTGGATGGTGGTCAGCGCCGGCTGCGTAAATCGACTGAGCGTGAGATCGTCGAAGCCAATCAGCGCGATGTCGCGGCCGGCCTGCATTCCGCGCGAAGCGAGCGTTTTGAGCGCCCCCACAGCGGCCACATCGTTGCAGCAGAGCACCGCCGTCGGCGGCTTGGGCAGGTTCAGCAGCCGCGCCATGCCTTCGGCGCCGCCGTCCCAGGTGTGATCGCACTCTGCAACCAGATCTTTATCAAGCGTCATACCTGCCAGCTTCATCGCCTTGCGCAGGCTTTCGTAGCGGTTTTTCATGCTGCTCCAATGGAGCTGACCGCTGAGATAGCCGATGCGCTCATGCCCGTAATCCACAAGATGCCGGATTGCGTCGCGAAATCCGGTGACGTAATTGATGCGAACGTTGCGCACCTTCTCAAGGTCACGGTCCGCGCCGGCGTAAACGACGGGAACATCGATAGAGCTCTTGGCAAGCTGCTCCTCCATGCCGAAGGTCAGCGCCGCAATGCCCTCCACCTGCCGCTCCTGCATGCGCGCCGCGCACACAGCAATATGATCCGGGCGCGTCTCCGTGTCGGCAAAGCTGACCAGCACCTCGTAACCCTGCTCCACCGCCGCCCGCTCAAAGTACAAAATGATCTCGGAGAAAAACGGATTGCCCCCCGTAATCTCGCTCACGATCAATCCCACCGTGTGGCTGCGCCCCCGCGCCAGCGCCCGCGCCTGGAAGTTGGGCCGGTAGCCCACCTCCTGGATCACCGCCTGCACCCGCCGCACCAGCTTGGGGTCGACGGTCTCCACCTGGT
>JASIJX010000113.1 GCA_030049955.1 Acidobacteriaceae bacterium | reverse complement strand
AGAAGACTTCTTGTTCTTTAATGTCGCGGACCGCCTTGTTGCCGGTCTCGGGGTCCTTGTCGTAGATGGTCAGCCGCACCGTCACCTTCAACGGCGCGGAGAAGGTCATGCCTCGCTCTTCGCACTCCTGCTGATCGTACTTCAACTGCAAACTCACGGGGTCGCCGCACTTCTGGCAGAAGTCGGGCGTGTTCTTGTTGTACGTTCCGCACTTCTGGCAGAGCACGTCGCCGGGAAGAAACGGATCGGTAATCACCATGGCGCCGCAATGCACGCAGGCGGTGCGCAGGTGATGAAGCCCCTTCAGGTGGCCGCACTTGCACTCCCAGTTGCCGATCGCGTAGTCAACGAAGTCCAACTGCGAGATGCCGCGGAAGTCAGTAATCGGAAACACCGACATAAACACCGACTGCAATCCCGAGTCGTCGCGCTCGTTGGGCAGCTTGTCCATTTGCAGGAAGCGCTCGTAGGAGCGGCGCTGCACTTCGATCAGGTTGGGAATCTGGGTTGCTGTAGGAATCTTGGAAAAATCGAGCCGGCTGCGAATCGCGCGCTTCTCGTTGGACATGATCACTCCTGAGGCTCTTCGGAGGCCGGCGCGCAGGAGTTGGCGCGCGCCGGGCAGGCGCCTGAACCTCGTCGGCGCCCGCTCAATTACTGAAGAAATTTCGTAAATCTACCTGAAGAAATCTCGCAAATCTGAGCGAACCGGCCTGGAACCAGTTCGTCCTTTTGTTTACCGCTACTCCGGGTCCGAAGCGGGACTTCGGCGCCGGAGCGTTCCGCCATTTATTACTCAGCCAACAGGCTTGCCGCATATCTGGCTGCTGCGCTAGACTGCGCACATTCAGGAGAAGCTTTGAAGCGGGAAAATTCCAAAGACATCGGAATTCACCGCACGGGAGGGGTTCGCGCCAGGGCAGGCGTGGGCGAAAATTCAGCCGATTTCACCGGAAATTTCAGCCAGTTTCATTCAAGGGGAGACACGAATAGCTCGTAAGGACGCAATGCCTCACGAGCGTGGCCCACCGCCAATGCTCCCGGATTCTGTTGCCCTGCTCTCGCCGATCCCAAAATCTCGCTTCAGACTGCCTGCTCGCCAGCCTAGTCGACTCACCAGCGGCGCCTCCCGCTCAAGAGGTAAACCGCTGACACAGATATAGTTAACCACCACCGGTAACCGGTTGCGTAAATCCCGCTTCGCATACCCGATCCCCAGCCTGCCGCTCACGATCCCACCGTCGCGCCGGCCAGATCCGGCTTATTCCCTGAAAAAACCAAAACCAGCCGAAAGACGCGCAACCTCTATCGTAGCGCGTCCCGGCTGCACTTGCAAGTTTTCAGATGCTTACTTGACTTCGATAGTCGCGATGCCTTCGAATTTCTTTTTGATGCTCTCAGCCTCATCCTTGGTCGCATTTTCTTTCAGCGGCTTCGGCGCGCCATCGACCAGGTCCTTGGCTTCCTTCAGGCCGAGCGAGGTAACTTCGCGCACAGCCTTGATGGTGTTGATCTTGTTAGCGCCCGCGTCCTTCAGGATGACCTGGAACTCGGTCTTCTCTTCAGCCGCAGCCGCCGCGCCGCCGCCCGCCGCCGCGCCGCCGGCAACCACCACCGGGGCCGCAGCCGCCGCCGAAACACCAAGACGCTCTTCCAGCTTCTTCACCAGAGCTGCCGCTTCCAGCAGGCTCAACGAGACAATCTGCTCTTCCAACTGCGCAATATCCGCCATGTTCTTCTCCAATCCGAACCGTTTTGAATTGCCTTACTGCGGCCAACAAGCCAATCCGAAAGTTTCCGATGCGCCAGACCAGCGCCCTTCCGATTGCCCCTGCGGCCAAAACCTGTAAAAAGTGACCAGTAACCAGCCACTAATCTGGGTGCCCCATCCTAACCGCGCCTTTTTGCGGTTAGGGTGGGAACCACCAAACTCCTGCGTGGCTACGCCGCGCTGAACTTTTCCTTCTCCACGCCCTGGCCCAGCACCACCGCCAGGTCGCGCCCGGTAGCATTGAGCACCGTGGCCAGCCGCTGCGCGGGAGCATTAATAAGAAAGAGCAGCTTCGAGAAGATCTCTTCCTTGCCCGGCATGGTGGCCAGCGCCTTGACATCGCTCACCGTCAGCAGCTTGCCATCCACAATGCCCAGCTTGAACTCGAACTCCGCGTTTTCGCCGGCCCACTTGGCAAACACCTTGGCCAGCGCCACCGGATCGCCCGCAGTGAACGCCACCGAGTTGACACCCTTCAAGCCCTTGAGCGCCGCTTCCACCTGCGTGCCTGAGCCCGAAATCGCCGCCAGCTTGTTCTTCACCACGCGGTACTTGCCGCCCGCCTCGCGAATCACCTTGCGCAGCTCGTAATCCTTGGCCACTGTTAGCTTGGAAAAAGTCCCAATAATCGCCGTCGTCGAGCTCTCCAGCTCGGCCGCAAGCTGCTTCACCTTCTCCGTCTTCTTCGCCTTCGAAATCGCCATTGCCTTCGCCCCCCTCAGGGCACGCGCCGCACAAGGCGCCTCAATCTAAAATTCCCAGTCTCCAAATACAAATGGGTGTGGGTGCCCCACCCTCGCCGCGTTTTTGTTTTTGCGGCTAGGGTGGGAGGGATTCTCCCTAGTGTTTTCCAGCCGCATCCGCCACAGCCGAATCCAGCGGCACGCCCGGGCCCATCGTCGAGCTCAGCGTGACGCTCTTGATGTACTTGCCCTTGGCCGCCGAAGGCTTGGCGCGCACAATCGACGTAATCACCGTCGTCGCGTTGTCGACCAGCTTTTGCGGGTCAAAACTGAGCTTTCCCACTGGAACGTGCACCAGGCTCGTCTTATCGGCGCGGAACTCCACCTTGCCGGCCTTGATCTCCTTCACCGCCGCGGCCACATCCATAGTTACGGTTCCGGTTTTGGGGTTGGGCATCAGGCCTTTGGGGCCG
>JASIJX010000640.1 GCA_030049955.1 Acidobacteriaceae bacterium | reverse complement strand
GGTCGCCGAAGATGCCGCGACATTTCTTCGTTAGCGAAGGTGCGAAAGGACTGTTCCAAAGATAAGAAATTAGCAGACTCGTGACAGACGGTTGACAACTCCGGGTCGCGACTCGCCCTAGGATTACGAACCAGCAGGCCAGAGAAGGTTCCGTACCCGCGTCCAACCACTAGTTTCGACCTCCCTCTGCTCCTGAATTTCCCCCAAGGAGAGATGAATATGCTGGCTCGCAGGATAGCAGTCGCAGTTTGCCTCGGCCTGGCTCTCATGATTTCGGCCGTGGCTCAGGCACAGTATCAACTTACCAATCTTGTTTCGAATCAATTCGACGAACACGCCACAACCACCGATCCACTGCTGGTCAACGCCTGGGGATTAGCCCGAAGCGCCACTTCGCCCTGGTGGGTTAGCGATAACCTCTCCGGATGGTCGACGCTCTATACCGCAACCGGAACAAAAGAAACGCTCGATGTATTGATTCCCACGGCCGGAAACGGGCCGGTGTCGCCGACAGGCAATAACGGCGTTGGCATGCCGACGGGAATCGTCGTCAACGGAACGAGCGCGGATTTCCAGGTTGAGGGCAAGTCCTCGTCTTTCATCTTTGCGACGCTGGATGGCACGATCAGCGCCTGGGCGCCGGGAGTGAACAAGAACCTGGCGACGCTCGTGGTGGATAACTCGGCGAGCAAAGCATCGTACACAGGCTTGGCCATCACCAGCAATCCCTCGGGCAACTTCCTCTACGCGGCAGACAACGCCAACAACCACGTGGATATGTTCGACAGCAGCTTCACCCTCGTGCAGTCGTTTGGAGATCCGTCGATTCCATCGACCTTCTCGGTATTTGGCGTCCAGGACATCAATGGCATAGTTTACGTCACGTATGCCATGACGAACGGGTCCGCCGGCGGTTACGTCGACGTCTTCCAGGAGAATGGCACCTTCGTGAAGACCCTGATCCAGGGACTGCCGCTCAATCAGCCCTGGGGCATTACCCTCGCCCCCAGCAACTTTGGACCGCTGAGCAATACGCTGCTGGTCTCAAACAACTCCAACAATGGCACCATCAACGGATTCAATCCTGTATCCGGTAAGTTTGTGGGTACGATAAGGGACCGGTTCGGAATCCCGATTATCCTCGTTAACCTCTGGGGCGTCGCCTTCGGCGGAGGAGCCACAAACAATGGGGCAACCAACGAAATGTTCGTCACCGCAGGCCCGGGCTTTGGAGCACAAGCCCAACTGGCCGGTACCTTTGCATCCATTGTCTTCAATCCGCCGCCCACCAAGTGACGGAGAAAAATTGAGGTAGCCGTTGCTTTGCGACAGATACCAAAGGCCGTCCGCTGCGCGGGCGGCCTTTCGCACAGTTTCATCGTGCGAAGGATGGGAGACCACTATCGCTGGAACTATATAGACTGCTCTCCCGCCCTCAGATTTGTGGCTGATTCAGTGGTCAAAAAGCCAGGGTGAGCCACCCGTCGAGGCATACCCCTCTCCCCGTCTCAATCCCCCACCCCCTGCCAAAAGTCCCGAGGTCTATTGTTTTCAGCAGGATAGATGGTGGACTGCCAGGCTTAGTTCTTATTTTTCAGATGCTTAAGGTCAACAGGTCCCGAATTCGTGGTCTTGAATTCGGCGATTTGCAGCGAAAGCAAGGTGCCGAGGATTCGGAGTTGTGCCGATCGATTTTTGCGCAGCTTCGTCTACAGGGCAATTATCGGCAAGGTTGGACCGATTTATAAGTTTTCGGGGATCAATGGATTGGGGACTTTTCGCTTGTTGGAGGGATTGACGCATTACACATGGGGAATTGACGAACGTATATATCTGTTATCAAATATGTATATACGGGAGGGCGCGATGGCCGGAACATTAACATCCATTCGGTTGGACAAGAAGCTGGCCGATAAGGCCGTCCGTGCGCTGGGCGTGAAGACTCGCACAGAAGCTGTGCACCGTGCTCTCGAAGAGGTCGTCAAGCTGAAGGAATTCAAGGACACGATGAAGAAGTATGGAGGCAAGTTGAAGTTCGAAGGCTTTGACGAATGACCTCGCCGAGTGACCTGGTCGTTTTCGACACTTCGGTCCTCATTGATCAATTTCGAACGAACTGCCATAGGAAACGGATCGACTCGCTCGCCGGGAGTGTGGGCTATTCGGCCGTAGTCTTGAGTGAGCTCTGGCGTGGAGCACGGAGCGCCGAAGAGAAAGCGGTGCTGGAATCCTTCGCGCAGCGCGGCCCTGTGTTGACGCCCACGGAAGAAGACTGGATCGAATCAGGACAAATCCTGGCCGCAATCCGCACGCGCCGCGGCTTTGAGCCAAGCAAGATGCGTGATCTGCACTTCGACGTGCTGATTGCGTTGACGGCGGGTTCGCATGATGCGCGGCTGATTACGTCGAATCGTGCCGACTTTGAATTGATCCAGGAGCTTCGGAATTTCAGGCTGGAAGTTTGGTAAGTTAAGGTTCATGCTTTCCCAGGTCCCCAAATGCGAGGGACCTGGGGCACC
>JASIJX010000639.1 GCA_030049955.1 Acidobacteriaceae bacterium | reverse complement strand
GAGCTGGGCATGTACGAAGGCATTCCGCATCTTTTTACTCCCATAATTACGGAGCCCAAAGCAGCCGCCAACGCCCTGCGCAATGCAGTTCGCGAGATGGAGCGCCGCCTCAAGCTGTTGGCAAGCAGGTCGGTTAGGAATATCGACCAGTACAACAAGCTGTTTGAGGGCACCATGCCTTCGCTCTTTGAAGAAGGCGAAAGAGAAGAGCCGCTGCCCTACATCGTCATCATCATCGACGAGCTGGCCGACCTCATGATGCTCGATCGCGCCAACGTCGAGGAATCCATCACGCGCCTCGCCCAGATGGCGCGCGCCGTCGGCATTCACCTTGTGCTCGCCACGCAGCGCCCCAGCGTCGACGTCATCACCGGCCTCATCAAGGCCAACGTCCCCACGCGCATCAGCTTTCGTCTGGCCACCAAGGTCGACTCGCGCACCATCATCGACACCAACGGCGCCGAAGCACTGCTGGGCCGCGGCGACATGCTCTTCCTGCCGCCGGGCACCAGCCGCCTCATGCGCCTGCACGCGCCCTATGTAAGTGAGAAAGAAACCGCCGCCATCGTCAACTTCTGGAAGGAGCAAGGCGCGGCCGAATACGTCGAAGGCTTCCTCGACTCACCCAAGGACGAGCGAGCGAGCATGGAAGGCGCCAGCACGGACGAGGACGAGAACGATCCCATGTTCGACGACGCCGTGCGCCTCGTCTTCGAGTTCGGCAAGGCATCCACGTCGCTCCTGCAGCGCCGCCTGCGCATCGGCTACGGCCGCGCAGCCCATCTCATCGACCTCATGGAGCGCGACGGCCTCGTAGGCCCCGCCGACGGCTCCCGACCCCGAGAGCTCCTCAAAGCCCCCGGCTGGCTGCACGAAATCCCAGCAGTGAATGAGTAAAGCCAATACACACGACCGGCTCATCCCATTTTCCGGTACTCAGCCGCATGCTATCTCAGGTGCCCGAAAGCGAGGCAGCTTGGGCACTCATCCTTTGTGGGAGAGCTCGCTCCGCTCCCTGGCGCCTGGGCAACCCGCCGATCCACCGTCGAGACAAGTATGACCACACCCAATAATTTTCAGGTTTTCCACTTGCGAGATATCGGATCGGGAACTGATACTTAATTCAAGTTCCTGAGGCCACTCAGACTTCAATTAACTGGGGCCCCCGTTTCGTTCCCGCACGATTTACCATGCGGCCTGCCATCCTGCCACGGTATTTAACTCCCCAACAAAAAAATGCTTGGATAGATTAACCACTGTGTCGAGGTGGCGCTTGTTAGCTATTGTCTGTTTGTTGCGCGGCTGTGCCTGGTTCCCATTCCTGTGCTGTTTCCACCCAAATCATCCGACGTTCACACAGGAGGAACCAAAATGGAATCTATCACTGCAGAATCTATCGCTGCATCTGACCTGAACATTCTCAATAAATCAGAATCCCAGTTGTCCCACGCTATTTTTACTGCGCAGCGGTCGTACAGTGCGCATTTGATGGGAGCCCAAAAGGTACTAGCGGCGGCGCCGGCTGGCGCACCACCCTCCACCGATCTCAACGATATTTTGAACAATGCAGTGCAGGCGCCAGGCACCACTTCGATTACAACCGTGCCGAATACGCCCGATACGATGATGTATCAACTATTGGGACAGGTGCAGACGCTGGATTCGTACATCTCGCTGCTGACGGCCTACTGCGTCTACAACGAGCATCCGGCCCCCTACGACATCTCCAAGCCGGCTGACGCCAGTGCCTTCACGCGCGCCATGGCCAAATGGCGTAACTACGTCACTACCGGCGGCAATGTCAAAGCATTGGCGGGATACCTTCCTGTATCCTCCATCGTCACTCAAAGCTACAGCAAAGAAGTAACCAGCCTCGATCTTCATCTCGAGTTTTTGTCCGAGTTGTTTGGTTCTTTCAGCTTCCCTGAAGCGACAATCAAGCAGTTGGACGGCATCCTGACCAAGGTCGTGGCCCAACTCGGCAATCTAAAGGTGTCGTTCGAATCGGAGAACGCCACGTTGGATCAATTCCTTACCTTCTATTACTTCTCTACGGTGGCGGGAACAGGTGGGAAGAATCAGCCGCCGGCCATGTATGTGGCGAAGGTGCGCACATTCTATCTGCAAATCAACCAGAAATCGTGGAAAGTTGCCGTTGGTAAATCATCGGTGGCTCGTTTCCAGTTCAACATGAACTATTTCGACATGGATACGACCATGAATTCCGGCTTGGTTGCCAGCGATATGTCGGCTATCAACTCTTCTATCCAGACATTGACCGGCCAGACCGCCGCGCAGCTTAACAAGCTGATGAATATGCAGGCAGTCAGGGCCGATCCGCAAAAGTAACGCAAAGCCACTGCGTTCCTTCCCACCCATGCTTCATGACGAATCCACTCATCGAGAGGGAGAGATACACCATGGCTTTGACAAAGACCAACACTGGGAATCCCATTCGTGGGATCATCATTCCCAATAATGCCCAACGAAGCGATTGCCAGGACGTGATCGCCCAACTTACCTTTGCCGACCTGGGCAGGGGAGCGGGGACGCTGCACACTTCTGGAAATGCACGGCTGGACCTGCAGGGCCATACGGGGAACGGTTCCGTAAATCTTCAGGTTCAGATCGGCGGAGGCACGACAGCAGCGGCACTCGTGGATCCAACAGTGTTGCAGATCGGGGACCCAATCAACCAACGCGGCGGGGCGAAAGGCGCGATTTCGGTGCTCAACCAGAGTCTGGACTCAGGCACAGTTTGGACCCTGACGGGCACCTTGCCGTAAGCTCCAACAGTTCTCGCCGGGCGCATGCTCGGCGGGAACCCATCCCTTCAGCGGCTCACCGCACACATCTTTTTGCCACAACCTTGCAGAGAATTTTCCCTCCTCGGCGCACAATAAGAGCACCTGTCAAAACATCGCCGAAAAGGGCTCATGCAAAAACGAAACATCATCGCCGCCGTCACCAACTTGGCGCATCGCCGTCCAACGGTATTTTTGAGAATCTCGCAAAGCCAGAGCGTTTTTTCGCCCCAACGGCCGCACTTTCAATCACTTGCCGGAAGCTAATTTCACAGTTACACAGAAATAGGCACCCAATTGCACGCTAAAGCAGGGTGACCCACTCATCCTTGCGAACACCAACGACAACCGTAGACGCCCCATCCTTTTCACCGCCTTTGGTGAAAAGGATAGACGCAGTGGGACAGCAAAACTCGGGCCGGGCGCAGCCAATCCCGGCCCAAGCCTCGCGGCCCCCGCGGACGAACGGAGAGACGCTAGAACCTGTAGAAGACGCCGCCCATCGGCATCCGTGTCTGCGTAAACACTCCTTGCGCCGGGAACAGGTAGGAGAGGTTTGGCGCTTTGTAAACCATGGCCCGATACTGTCCCCGGATGCCAAAGTGTTGCGTGAGGGAAACGTCGACGCCGCCGCCATAGAGCCAGGCCATGCGAACAACGTCGTTCACCGCATTGTGATTGGCAAGGATGTTAGGTTCGCCGACCGGCAAGCTATAGGAGGGCTCGTTAATGTAGAAGCCCAGGCCGCCGGCGGCAAAGGGGCGCAGCACGCCGAATCTCTTGGAGACGATCCAATTGAGGCCAACGGTGCTGATCTTGTCAGGAATCGACTGGGCCGGGGTATTGCAGCTCAAGCCGCAGGAAGGGGCAGGCGCAGGACCAATGGTTACGTTGGAGGGGTGATACGAGTAGCTCAGCTCGTAACCCACGAACGGGTTCTGGATGTGGCGGATCTCGAACATGCCACCGAGGGAGTTCGTGGGCTTCTGAACAACGCCCATCCCGGTTGTGTTGCTGGTGAATGTCTGATAGACGTTCAATCCGATATCCGTCGAGCGGTCGGCGTAGGAATTGGATGGATGCTGGCTTTGCGCCGGGGCCGGGTTGGCCTGTCCGCTGGCGCGCGCGCTGCCGGCGCAAAAGGCGGCGATGGCAAACAGCGAAAGAACAAGCGAATCGGACTTCTTCACAGCAGGACGATCTCCCTCTTGATCAAATGCTTACTTTGCGGCGTGGTGCTCTTGAACTAGATGGTAAATGATGCGGAAGGGTGGATGGATTGTCTCAAGACGCGGAACGCTGGATCGCGCTACAGCCGTACCTTTTATGGCGCGGCGCCGAACGCATCCTGATCAACCTACGCGCTGAATGCCAATGGTGCCGGGACGGACTCTTCCGTGATCGAGGCGATTCAGGCGGCCATTCAGTTGAAAAGCACCCACAACCTCCGCGCGCTCAACCCCTCGCTGGGACGGCCGATCTGGGAGAGCTACCAGCTTGAAAAGAGGCATAAAGACCGGGCGCGGAATTGTGTCCAGGCGAGGCCCATAACGTAAGCGTGCTACAGCGTGCTACATTTCTCGGGAAAGCGATTTCTCAATCTTGGATGCATCAGCTGTCCGGATGGCTGGCGCTAGCGGAGCAACACACCCAAAAGCTTGCGCGCACTGCTTTCTGCTTGACAAAATCCCAAGTAAAGCAATTTACTAAGGGTCGGCTACCCATTCCATCCGGGATTGACTCCTGGGACGTCAAGGTGACGCATGTTCCTTTCGATTGCCGCCAGCTCTCTTGGTGCAGTTCCTGCCCGCCTGGCACTTATCGCTGACCCGCTGGCGCATTTGCATGGTCTGGATATCGCTGTAATCGCCATCTACTTCGCGATGGTGATCTGGATTGGCTTCTACTTGAAGGGGCTGGCCAACACCAGTGAAGAGTTCTTCATGGCCGGCCGTGAAATGACGGCATGGATCGCCGGCCTGAGCTTCGTTTCCGCGAACCTTGGCTCGCTTGAGCTGATGGGCTGGGCGGGCTCGACCTATCAGTACGGCATTCTTGCCGCGCACTGGTACTGGATTGGGGCCATTCCGGCCATGCTCTTTCTGGGCATGGTCATGATGCCGTTCTACTACGTGTGCAAGACGCACTCCGTGCCCGGATACCTGAAGCTGCGCTACGGCCAGGGAGCGAGCGTGGTTTCGGCCGTTTCGTTCGCGCTGATGACGGTGCTGATGAGCGGCGTGAACATGTTCGCCATGGCTGAAGTGATGCGCGTGGTGCTCGGCTGGGACCTGAACTTTTCGATCGTGGTCTCTTCGCTGGCGGTGGCGGCATACGTGGCGCTGGGCGGGTTGCGCTCGGCCATTTTTAACGAGGTTCTGCAGTTCGTGCTCATCTGGGCGGGCGCGCTTTTGGTGCCCATCCTCGGCCTTGTCGAAGCTGGCGGCTGGAGCGGGCTGAAAGCCAAGATCGCGCGCAATATCGCGGACGGCGTGATACCAGCGGGCGACTACACGCACATGTGGCGCAGCATGGGGCATTTCTCCTCGAACCCCATGGGCATTCACTGGACGGGCATCGTCTTCGGCCTCGGTTTCGCCATCAGCTTCGGCTACTGGACGACAGACTTTCTCGTTGTGCAGCGCGTGCTTGCGGCAGACAATCTGCGCTCGGCGCGCATGGCTCCGATCATCGGCTCATTCTTCAAGATGGCGGTGCCGTTCATCGTCATTCTGCCCGGCCTGCTGGGCCTGGCGATGCTCAAGAACCCCAACGGCACGCCGATGGTTCTTGTCGGCCAGGATCAGGTGAGCGCGTTGCATCCTCACAGCTACAACGAAGTGTTGCCGCTGATGATGGTGCGCTATCTTGGCCCGGGGCTGCTCGGGTTGGGAGTGACGGCGCTGATTGCCGGCTTTATGAGCGGCATGGCTGGCAACGTCAGCGCATTCTCAGCCGTGTGGACGTATGACATCTACCAGCCGCTCCTCGTGAAGAACGCGCCTGATAAGCATTACGTTACTGTGGGCCGATGGGCCACGATCCTGGGCGTGGTTATTTCCATCGGAACGGCCTACATGGTGATGGGCGCGCACGGCATCATGGATTACGTGCAGGCGCTGTTCAGCTTCTTCATCTCGCCGCTGCTTGGCGTGGTGCTGATGGGCATGTTCTGGAAGCGGGGCACGCGAGCCGGAGGATTCTGGGGACTGCTGCTCGGCACGCTGGCTTCGATCGGGCTTTGGGCGTGGGTCAAAGTTGACCCCGCGGCGTTGCGCTACGTGGCGCTGTCACGCGACGCGAAATCAATGGCCGAAGACATGTACCGCGCGCTGTGGTCGGTGAGCGTGGCAGTAATCGTAACGTTTGTGGTGAGCCTGTTCAGCAAGCCGCGGCCTGTGGTCGAGCTTGATGGGCTGGTTTACGGCGCAACCAAGCTGCCGGCCGAGCCGCCTGCGCCGTTCTGGAAAAACGAGTGGTTCTGGACGGTGATCGCCATCGTGCTGCTGATAGCGCTGAACGTAATCTTCTGGTAGGAGGGCTTGCATGCATTCTGCGCGCATTTCGATATGGTTCTTTATTGGCGTGCTTCTGGCCGTCTACGGCGGCATGATCCTGGGCTATGGGATCTTCTCGCTGGTTACGGGAGAAGCACCGAATGTGGCTCTGCCGAACCTGCACGCGCCGGTGTGGTGGGGCGCGCTGATGGCGGCCCTCGGGCTCTTTTATCTGGTGAAGTTTCGACCGGGAGCACAGAAGAAGTAGAAGGTTTCTCGTTGAGAAACCGCGAAATTAAGCTGCAAACACAACCTAAGTTGGAGCAACAGCACAACAGCACAAGTTGGAACGTATAGAAACACGCGAATCAACAGACGAACAACAACAGGGAGCAGAGCAATGGCAGCGCAGCGCACGATGACGTTTGGAGTGGTGGTTGGAAACCGCGGATTCTTCCCGGATCACCTGGCAAAGACCGGCCGCGAGGAGATGATTGCCGTTCTTGAAAAGGCTGGCGCGCGCGCCGTGGTGCTGGGGCCGGAGCAGTCGAAGTACGGCGCGGTGGAAACCTACGCTGAGGCGCAGCGCTGCGCGGAGTTGTTCAAACAGCACGGCGATGAGATCGACGGCATCATCGTGACGCTGCCCAACTTTGGCGACGAGCGCGGCGTTGCGGACGCAATCCGCCTCTCAGGCCTGAAGGTGCCGGTGCTGGTGCAGGCCACGCCGGATCGCGCAGATGCCATGACCATCGCCACACGCCGTGATAGTTTTTGCGGCAAAATGAGCGCGTGCAACAACCTGATGCAGTACGGCATCGCGTACTCGCTGACCACGCTGCACACCGAGAGCCCTTCCTCGCCGGAGTTCAAGGCCGATCTCGAGTGGTTCTCGCAGGTGTGCCGTGTCGTGAAGGGGCTCAAAAACCTGCGCATCGGCGCCATCGGCGCGCGGCCGTCAGCGTTCAACACGGTGCGCTACTCGGAACGGATTCTGGAGACGGCCGGAATTTCGGTCGAGCCGATCGATCTCTCGGAGATCTTCGGCCGCATCAACCGCATGAAGGACAACGACGATGCGGCGCAGGAAAAGCTGAAGGCCATCAAGGGCTACGTGACTACGCAAGGCATTCCCGACGATGCGCTGCTAAAGATGGCCAAGCTGGGCGCCGTCATCGATGGGTGGATGAAGCAGACCCATTGCACCATCAGCGCCGTGCAGTGCTGGACCTCGATGGAAGAGTTCTTCGGCGTGGTGCCGTGTACGGTGATGAGCATGATGAGCAACAACCTCATTCCCTCGGCCTGCGAGGTCGATGTACCCGGTGTGCTGAGCATGTATATGATGGCGCTGGCCTCGGGCACTCCGTCGGCGCTGCTCGACTGGAACAACAATTACGGCAGCGATCCGAACAAGTGCGTCTGCTTCCACTGCTCGAATCTGCCCAAGCACTTCTTCAAAGAAGCGCGCATGGACTATCAGGAGATCATCGCCGGAACCGTAGGCAAGGAGAACACCTTCGGCACCTGCGTAGGCCGCGTGAAGTCAGGCGCAATGAGCTTTGCGCGCTATTCGACTGACGACCGGCGCGGAGTCATTCGCGGCTATACGGGCCCGGGCCGCTTCACTGACGATCCGCTCGAAACCTTCGGCGGCGCCGGCGTAGCGGAGATCCCCGAACTGCAGAAGCTGCTCAAATACATCTGCCGCGAAGGCTTCGAGCACCACGTGGCGGCAAACTTCAGCGAAGTGTCAAAGGCTGTGCATGAAGCGGCGGTGCGGTACCTCGGGTGGGAGAGCTATTACCATCCCGAGGATCTAGAGGGGAATAGGAAGTGTTGACGAAAAAGAGGAGCTTGAAAAAGAGGCCCCGGTGACGGGGCCTTTTTGCTTTTCTAGCTCCGCTGTTCCACCGGCTGCAGCGTGAGTCTCGCTGTGAGCACTATGAGCGCTGCCCACAGTACATCGGCGCCGAGCAGGTGTACGATCTGCAGCCAAACCGGCGCAAGCCATGCCACGTCCATCACGCCCAGCACATATTGCACGGCCAGCAGAACGAGGACGAGAGCGGATAGGCCGCGGTTGTCCCAGTACCCGCTCCCAGTTTTCGGTCGCTGCACTGCACGGACCAGCAGCCAGATGAGAAAAACGCTGGCGAGAAAAGCGATCGTCGGGTGTGTCCAGCGCCAGCGGATCAGCCAGCCGCTTTTCGACGAAAAGTCCTGCGCCAGCGCGGCGCTGAGCGATCGTGCAGGGAAGAGCGTATCGCCGAGCGCTGCCAGCGAGCCGGTGACGCCCACGATGAGAAAAACGAAGAGGCCGGCGAGCGCTCCAATGGGCGACGCCACTCGAAGAGTACGACGAAGATAGCCATTGCGGCGGCCGAGCATGTGCGCCGCGAGCGTCAGCGCCGCGACCAACAATAACGTGTTCGCCAGATGTAGCGCCAGATACCAGGGTCGCAGCGGCGAGTGGCTCTGCGCGGTGAGTCCGAGCTTGACGAGCAGCGCGCCGAGAATCGCCTCTACAAGCGTGAACGCAACCGCCGCGGCCGCGGCGGCGCGGGCCAGGTGGCCGCGGACTGTGCCGGCGATCGTCCACAGCAGTAGACCGACCACCGAGAAGAAGGAGATGCCGCTTGTGAGCCGGTGGGTGAATTCGATGATGGTGTCGGTGCGCGGCGAGTGCTGGATGACAGTGCCGTTGCAGAGCGGCCAGTGGTCGCCGCAGCCCGCGCCGGAGCCGGTGGCGCGCACCAGTGTTCCCCAAAGAATGACGGCGATGAAGTAGGCGAGCACGCCCCAGGCGAAACGCCGCAACGCCGGTGAGGGAAGGCGGCGCGCACGAATAGAGGTTGCAGTTGAGGACATCTCAGGCGGGCTCCGGGTCCAAATTCAAGTTTAAATTCTTTCCTGGCGTGCTGAGGGCGCAGGGATGCAAAGTCGATCTCGCAGTCGTCTTGAGTTTCCCGGGATACCCCCACCCCTGGTTCCGGGCGTAAATTCCTCTGCTGTCCTGGGTTAAGCGGCAGGAAATGCGCTAAATTCCTCTACCATCATGGGTTAGCTGCAGATTCCTCTGCCATAAGGGGTTACGGGCTATTGGCGGGTCGAGCCGTTGGGCCATTGGTCTGCTTCGGACGTCCTCTGCTTCGGCTGTCCGTCGCGAATTTCGTTTTTCTTTTAAAACCAAGTGTGGGAAACAAAAGGGTTAGCGTTTTCTGTTTGCGCAAGTGTTTGAAAACAAAGGGTAGTGTTGCAAGTGTTGAAAAGGCGGGACTTCGGTGGCCGACTGGGCTCATTTGTGTCGACCCCGGTTTGCAGGTGCGGCCTCTGAGTATCATTTTCGCAATTCAGATGGAATTAATATGCAGAGTTTGGTAGGAAAATTTGGGTGACAAGCGCGTTTTAGGCAGTCTGATTACCGGCACTTCTTTGCGCAGGCCAATCAGCCGGAACCTGCGGCATCCCAGTGGATTGTGGCGGCTTCGAATTGAGGTGGGGCACCTGTTTGTTTAAGCCGTTCAGCGTACTCGCGAGTTTCGGCATCCTGGTTCTGGTGCTGGTTGCGGGCATTCTTATGACGCGGCGGCAACTGGACCAGCAGATGGATGCCCAAGTCTGGGTCCTGCACACCCGCGAAGTGATCTATCATCTGCAGGCCATCGAATTCCTGCTGAAGGACGCCGAGTCTGGACAACGCGGCTTCCTTCTTACTGGCGACGACCACTATCTCAAAACCTACAATACTTCCGTTGCGCAGGTCTCGCCCCATTTCGCCAGGCTTGCACAACTGTTTAATGACAATCACCGGCTAGTGGCGGAGCTGACGAGATTGCGCTGGCTCGCCGCCGATAAAACATCGGAAATGCAGGAGACTATTGACCTTTACCACCAGGGCAGGCGGGAAGAGGCGCGCAAACTCGTTCTCACCAATTGGGGCATGCATGCTATGGACGCGGTGCGGGCAAGTGTCGCGGGTATGGAGGCGGAAGAACAGCAACTCGATCGGGTCCGAAGCGCGGAATACGACCGCAGCGTGCGGCAAACCATCAACAGCCTGTATCTGGTAGGAGCTGTCGCTGTACTCGGGTTGTGCTTCCTCGCTCTGTTCATCCTTCGAGAGATGCACCTGCGTGAGCGGTACACCCGGAGGATTCGGGAACAGGAGGAGTGGTTCCGGGTCACTCTCAAGAGCATCGGAGATGCTGTGATCGCCACCGACCACGAGGGGAAGGTGACGTTCATGAATCCGCTGGCAGAGCGGATGACGGGAAAAACAACGCAGCAGTCGGTGGGCCGGCCCATTCAGGAAATCTTCCCCATAGCCAACGACGTGACTGGCAGGGCGGCAGAAAACCCTGTTGAAAAAGCCATGCAAGAGGGGAGCGTATTGGGGCTCGCCAATCACATCATGCTGCACGCGGATGGCCGGCGCATCCCGATTCAAGACAGTGCGGCCGCCATCCGGGATGATCGGGACTCGCTGGTCGGCGTGGTGCTGGCGTTCCGGGACGTCACCAGCGAACGCAAGTCGCAGGAACTGCTGCGCCGCACTGAGAAGCTGACTGCGGCGGCCAGAATGTCGGCGACAGTTGCGCATGAAATCAATAATCCTCTCGAGGCTGTGTCAAACCTGATCTATCTGGCCAAGATCAATCCTGGAGCGCCGACCGCGGTCGTGGCACAGCTCACAGCGGCAGAGGGCGAACTTGCTCGCGTGGCTCACATGACGCGGCAGACGCTTGGGTTCTACCGCGAGTCGAACGAACCGCGGCCGACGGAACTTGCACAAATCATGGATTCCGTACTGGAACTGTATGCGAACAAAATAAAAGCTAAAGAGATCACCGTTGACCGCCTGTACAATTCCTGCCCGCCCATTATCGGCATTCCCGGGGAAATGAGACAGGCGATGGCCAACCTGTTCTCGAACGCCGTGGATGCCGTTGGCAATCACGGCAAGATTGCCCTGGAGATCGATTGCACGCAGGAGCGCGGGGAACGAGTGGCCGAAGTTGTGGTTCAGGACAATGGACCGGGAATCCCAAGCGAAGTTATGGAACATATCTTCGAGCCGTTTTTCACGACCAAGCGCGAAGTGGGCACGGGGCTGGGCCTTTATGTGACGCAGCAGATCGTAGGGCGTCATGGCGGAACCCTGGAGGTGCGGCCTTCCGGTGGTAGAGGCAGCATGCACGGTGCATGTTTTGTGCTGCGCATTCCCTGTGACCGCCCTCCCCAGGCGAGCGAATCGTTGCCGCCCCGGGCGGCGTAAGGTGCGGGCACTGGCGACATTCAACCCGCCTAATTTTTCCACTCGCTCGGCCATCAACCACATTACGTGGTCCACTATCACCTGATCTTCGGCTTTGGCGGGCGTGGCATGGCTTGCTGCGACCATGGCCGTGCGCGGATACGGATGGTGTTAGTATTGGCGGCATGCAAAGTGTCTTCGAGGCGGCGGGTGGCAATGACGGGTTACGCCGTCTTGCTGACGCGTGGCATCGCAGGGTGATGGCAGACGAGGTAGTCGCTCATGCCTTCAGCCACGGCTTCCACCCAGAGCATACCGAGCGACTTGCCGCATACTGGGCCGAGGCGCTCGGTGGCCCGAGCACGTATTCCGATTCCTATGGTGGCGAGACCTACGTGGTTAGGATGCACAGCGGGAACGGCGTGCACGAAGAAATGGATCGTCGCGCGATTGCCTGCTTTGACCAGGCTCTGGTGGATGTCGGGCTAGCCGAGGATAGTACTTTGTGGCAAGTTCTGCACGACTATTTCGCCTGGGCGACCACGACAACCATGGCTCGCTACCATCGGTCCGCTGATGATGTGCCCAACGGCCTCAGCATTCCGCGCTGGTCTTGGGATGGACTTGAGGGGTGAATCCCCTAAGTTTGCGATGCCGGTCCAACAACTTCTTAAACCGTTCGCGGCATTCCCCACGTTGGTTCCGGGTCCTTCACGCTCCCATCAGCCGCACTACGTGGTTTACGATCACCTGATCTTCGGCGGCGGGGATTACGCGGACTGTGACCGGTGAGTTTGCCGCGGAGATGACGGCTGCATTGCGCGCTTTGTTGCGTTCGGGGTCGAGCGCTATGCCCAACGCGCCAAGGCCGGCGCAGATTTCGGCGCGGGTGTCGATGTCGTTTTCGCCGATGCCTGCGGTGAAGACCAGCATGTCGAGGCCGCCAAGCTCGGCCACGTAGCTGCCGATCCAGCGGGCGATGGTCCAGGTGAATTTGTCTACTGCGAGACGGGCGCGTGCGTTGCCGGCGCGGATGGCGGCGCGCAGGTCGCGCATGTCGGGTGAGAGCTCGCTCAGGCCGCGCAGGCCGGATTTTCTGTTGACTACGGTTTCGAGTTTGTCGGCGGCTTCTGTGGCATCGGGCGTGGTTTCGGCAATTTTACGCAGGATGAAGATCAGCACGCCGGGGTCGATGTCGCCGGTGCGCGTGCCGCTGATGAGGCCGCCGGTGGGTGTGAGACCCATGGAGTTGTCGATGCTTTTGCCATCGCGAATTGCCGTGATGGATGCGCCGTTGCCGAGATGCGCGACGATCAGTTTTGCAGGAACATTGGGCGCGAGACGGCGGATGACGGACTCGCAGGAGATGCCGTGGTAGCCGTAGCGGCGAACGCCCATGGCAGCGTACTCCTCAGGAATGGGCATGGCGCTGGCGACTTGTGGAATGGTGCGGTGAAACCACGTGTCGAGTATGGCGAAGTTGGGGATGGCCGGGAAGAGCTTGAGGGCTTCGCGCATGATGTGGACTGCGATGGGCGTGTGCAGCGGAGCCAGGGCAGAGTAGCGGTCGATCTCGTCGATAAGTGTGGGTGTTATGCGCTGATTGCCGGAAACGTTCGGGCCGCCGCAGACAATGCGATGGCCAATGGCCGCGGGAGCAGGGAAATGGCTGGAGTGAATGGCTTCGGCGACCATCTTGAAAGCAACGGTGCGGTTGGGCAGCGGGAGTTTCTTGTCTATCGGTATTGCGCCGGCGCTTCTGATCCAGAATGTGCCGAGGTCGGTGCCGATGCCGTCTACTGCGCCTTCGAAGAGTTTGGTGGGCGCGGCGGTTGCGGCTTCGTAAGCGGAAAACTTGATGGAAGAGGAGCCGCTGTTGAGAACCAAGACGGGCAGTGAGGACATGAATGGACGAGCCTTTCGGGAAAGCAGCGAGTTAGCAAGTTAGCGCGCGATTTCTTCCTTTCCCACCCTAAGCGCATAAAGCGCGCTTAGGATGGGCACCCAGCTCCTGTGACCGAATTCACTTTTCAGACCAGCGCCAGTTTTTTACGTCGGGCAGGTCGTCGCCGTTTTCTGCGACATAGAGCCGGTGGCGCTGGATTTGCTCGGAGTACCATTGCTGCGCCGCGTCGACCTGACCGGCCAGGCGCGGCACTCGGCGAATTGCGTCGACGGTGAGCTGAAACCGGTCGATGTTATTGAGCACGCACATATCGAAGGGCGTGGTCGTCGTGCCTTCCTCTTTATAGCCGCGCACGTGCAGGTTGTCGTGGTTGTGCCGGCGGTAGGTGAGCCGGTGGATTCCCCATGGATAACCATGGAAGGCGAAGATGGTTGGCACATTCGGCGGGAAGATTTGATCGTACTCTTCGTCGGGCAGGCCGTGCGGATGCTCCGACTGCGGCTGCAGCGCCATCAGGTCCACGACGTTGACGGTGCGGATGCGCAGATCGGGGATGCGCTTGCGCAGAAGGGTGATGGCGGCGAGCGCTTCCATGGTGGGCACGTCGCCGCAGCAGGCCATGACAACGTCGGGCTTGCCGTCACCGTCGTTTGAAGCCCAGGGCCAGATGCCCATTCCGGTTGTGCAGTGAGCGACGGCTTCGTCCATAGTCATCCACTGCGGGGCGGGCTGCTTGCCGGCGATGATCAGGTTGATGTAGTTGCGGCTGCGCAGGCAGTGGTCGGCGACGGAGAGCAGGGTGTTTGCATCAGGAGGCAGGTAGATGCGGACCACGCCGGCCTTCTTGTTCACCAGGTGATCGATGAAACCGGGGTCCTGGTGCGAGAAGCCGTTGTGGTCCTGCCGCCAGACGAGCGAGCTGAGCAAGTAATTGAGCGAGGCGATGGGCTTGCGCCAGGGAAGCTCGTGAGTGGTCTTGAGCCACTTGGCGTGCTGGTTCACCATTGAGTCGATGATGTGGATGAACGCCTCATAGCAGGAGAAAAAACCATGGCGGCCGGTAAGCAGGTAGCCTTCGAGCCAGCCCTGGCAGAGGTGCTCGCTCAGCACCTCCATCACGTGGCCGGTGGGCGAGAGGTTGATATCGACGGGCAGCGTTTCGGCAAGCCACGTCTTGCCGGTTCCCTTGATCACTTCGTCGATGCGGTTGGAGGCGGTTTCATCGGGGCCGAAGACGCGGAAGTTTTTCTGCTCGCGGTTCGCCTGCATCACGGCGTGCAGCAGATGGCCGAGGACGCGCGTCGATTCCACGTCTTTCGCGCCTCGGCCGTCGATCTTGACTTCGAAGTCGCGGAAGTTGGGCACGATGAGCGGCTCGAGCAACAGGCCACCGTTGGCGTGCGCGTTCATGCCCATGCGCAGCCGGCCTTTGGGCGCAATCTCTGCGAGTTCCGGCCGGAGCGCGCCTTTTTCATCGAACAGCTCTTTGGGCTGGTAGCTGCGCATCCACTCTTCCAGCTGGCGCAGGTGCGCGGGTTTCTCGCGCACTTCGGCCAGCGGAACCTGGTGTGCGCGCCAGGTGTTTTCAACAGGCACACCATCGACGAACTTCGGTCCAGTCCAGCCTTTGGGCGTGCGCAGGATGAGCATCGGCCAGGTTGGGCGCAGGACGGCTGTGCTTTGCTCGCCACGGTGGCCATCGCCGCTCGGTTTGCTTTGATCTGGTTCGCGAGCTGAACACTGGATCGCGTGGATGCGATCGATAATCTGATCGAAGACTGCCGCAGCTTGCTGGTGCATTGTGGCCGGGTCGTTGCCCTCGAGCGTGTATGGTTCGTATCCGTAACCGCGGAACAAGCTTTCGAGCTCGTGGTTGGGAATGCGGGCCAGGACAGTGGGGTTGGCGATTTTGTAGCCGTTCAGATGCAGGATGGGCAGGACCGCGCCGTCGGTGGCCGGGTTTAGGAACTTGTTGGAGTGCCAGCTTGTGGCCAGTGGACCGGTTTCGGCCTCGCCGTCGCCCACGACGCAGGCAACAATCAGGTTGGGGTTGTCGAAGGCCGCGCCATAAGCGTGAACCAGAGAGTAGCCCAGTTCGCCACCTTCGTGGATGGAGCCGGGCGTCTCCGGCGCTACGTGGCTGGGCACGCCGTAGGGCCAACTGAACTGGCGGAAAAGGCGCTTGATACCGTCCTTGTTCAGCTCGATGTGCGGATAGATTTCCGAATAGGAGCCTTCGAGGTAAGTATTAGCGACGATCGCCGGTCCGCCGTGGCCCGGGCCGATGATGTAGATGATGTCCAGGTTGCGCTCGCGGATCAGCCGGTTCCAGTGGACATAGAGGAAGTTGAGGCCCGGCGTGGTACCCCAGTGACCGAGGAGGCGCGGCTTAATGTCGTCCGGGGTGAGCGAGCGCTCTAACATGGGATTGTCTTTGAGGTAGATCTGGCCAACAGAGAGGTAGTTGGCCGCGCGCCAGTAGGCATTCATTTTCGCCAGCATCTCCGGGGTCAACGGACCCTTTGACGGGTCCTTTACCTGCGCCTGGCTCCTCGGTTTCTCGGTCGCGGTATGCATGTCGGGCCTCGCAAACGGGACGGTTTCGCGTGTTACGGAAAGGCTACCAGCCTGTTCGGATTGCTATGCGTGACTGATGTCACAACCGGGCGGAAGGATGGTTTGTATTCTGTGGGGTTCGGGAATTGCGCCGCAACATTGCTGCGAGACATCGCTGCAAGACAGATGCAAATCTGAGTGCAGCCGGGGTATGATGGTGCGCGGCGGCGCTGTGCAACTGCCGGAGTCAGCGCCGGCGGCAGGATTACCGGCGGGGATCGGGGGCAGGAACGATGAATGCTCTGTTGTGGATCGCTCAAATCCTGCTGGCTGGGATCTTTCTTTTCATCGGGATGACCAAGCTGTTTGCGTATGAAAAACTGGCCCGGCGGATCGAGAATCTTCCCGGGCATGGGACAGTGACGATCACCCGCGCTCAGGCCATTCCGGTAGGTCTTCTGGAGATTGCTGGCGCAATCGGAGTGGTAATGCCGCCCATGTTTACGCCGGAGGCGCTGGCGCCCGATTACCTGCTGGTTCGGCTGGCGGCTGCCGGCCTGATGTTGCTGATGATAGGCGCGGGCATTTACCACGCGAGGCGCCGCGAGTCGGCTGCCCCGTCGGTTACGCTTTTTCTTCTCGCTCTGTTCATTCTGGTCGGCCGCTGGCCGCATTGAAAAGGTTGTATGACGGGTTCGCCATCCCTCATTTCTGATGACCATACTGGCTGGCGGTTGACGCCTTATCCCGGGACAAGTCTCGGAATCAAAGGAAATTGACCCATTGTGACTGGGGCGTTCTTGGTTTGGCTCCCTGCCAGCCAGAAAGCGCCACCGGCCCTAGCCAATCAGCCTGACTTGTGTTAATGTACTGCTTTGCCACCCTCCCTTTTAAGGGTATAACCGCCGCAGCATCAGAGACTTGGGACTGACCAGAAAGGCTCGAGGAAGCAGGAACGGATGCCGGATTACGTCTACCTTTTAGAAAACCGCCTTTCGCCGGATCAGAGGAATGCGCTCTCGCACTTGCGGGATGCAGCGCGCGAAGCGGAGATGATTCTGTTCCTTACCGGAGACGCGGTGCGCGATCTGACCAGCGGTCACGCTGTGCGCGAGCTTGAAGTGGCGGTTCATGGAAATGCGCTTAAGTTAAAGAAATCAGTAGAGAAGCTCGGCGCGAAAGTCTGGGGTGAGGACACCGAATCACGCAGTCTGTACCTGTGCTTTCCTGGCACAGTTCGGGTGGATGTGGTGAGCACGCACCGTGTCGAGTATCCCAAGCCTGGAAAAGCGGTATACCACCCCGCCTCAGTCCAGGAAGACCTGCGGCGGCGCGACTTTACGGCCAACGCCATGGCTATCTCGCTGAATGAGGGCTCCTTCGGATTGCTGATGGATCCGCTGAATGGCGCTGCCGATATCGAATCGCGGACGCTGCGGCTAGTTTCCAACTATGGATTTTTGGAGGAGCCGTCGCTTCTCATCCGGGCTATCCGCTATCGCGCCCGCCTGGGTTGGGAACTAGATTTGCGCACGCAGGCGCGGTATGAGAACGCGAAGACAGAAGGGGTTATCGAGCACCTTTCGCCGGCAGCCCGTAGCAGCGAGCTTGAGCAGATCGGCCACGAAGAAGAGGGATTGAAGGTTCTGCGCGCCCTTGAAGAAGAGGGCTGGATGAAGGTGCTCTATCCGTCCTGGACGATCTCGAAGGCTGACGAGCCAAAACTCAAGGCACTGCATGAACTTGCGGTGGAATTGTTAATGCAGGGCGTGCACCCGGACATGTCGGCCGCGCAGATGCAGTTGCTGACCGGGGGCATGAGCGGCAAGGACCTCGCAGGGCTGAAGCGTTCGCTGCTGCGGCCGGGGTTTGTGGAGGAGTGGGACAAGCTGGACGAGATTGCTGCCGGGTTCCAGAAGGTGTTGCTCGCAAAACAGAACGCCACCCCCTCGGCAACCTACAAGCTCTTCATGGGCTATGACCCGGAAGCTGTTCTGTGGCTTGGGTTTACGAGCAAGAACGCGACTGTGCAGGAAAAGTATCAACAGTTCCTGAAGGTGTGGCCGGAGGCGCGCCAGCGTATCCCCTACGCGCTGATGCAGGAGATGCGGATTACTCACGAACTGCCAGGTTTTAATGACCTGGTGCAGGCAATCTTTCTCGAACTCATTGATGGGCGTCTGATCACGCCGGAGGAGATGCGTGCATACCTTGAGCCGCACTCGCCGCCGGCACCACCGCCGCAGCAGACATTCAAACGGTCGAGGCGGCGCGGCGAGGCGAAGATCAAGGAACCGGTTCTCGATGAAGAAGAGGTCGAGGAAGCTGCCGACGAGGATCTGGGCGGGGACGAGGAAGAGCTGGAACTGGAAGGCGAAGAGGGCGAAGGCGAGGAAGAGGAAGGCGAGGAGGAAGAGCCAGAACCCGCGCCCGCGGCGAAACGCGGTGGAAAGGTTGCCCCGCCAGCCAGCAAGCAGGCGCCGCCACCGGCCAAGGCCGAAAAAGTTCCGGCCAAAGGAGCGGTTGCAGCCACGGCCAAGGCTGAGCCGAAAGCGGCAGTTGCAGCTAAGACCGCTGCCAAGGCGCCGGTCAAGACGCCAGCCAAGACCCCGGTGAAGGCCGCGGCCAAGGTTCCGCACAAAGCCCCGGCCAAGGCGGCAACCAAGGCACCCGTCAAGTCGCCGGCCAAGGCGGTTGCGGGCAAACCGGTTCAGGCAAAAACTTCGGCGAAGCCTGCACCAGCTTCCAAGGCCAAGCCGGCGGCGGCAAAGAAAGCTGCGCCGGCGGTCAAGGCGGCGGTCAAGGGCAAGGGCAGCAAAGCGCAGGGAAGTCACAAGAACTCGGCGAAGCATTCCAGGCCGGTAGGAAAGAAGCCAGCAAAGAAGCATTGAAAGGCGCGATGAAGGAAAACGAAGCGCGCCTCAATGAAAATCGTGCGAGCGGATCTCCGCGTTTGAGATTTCAAGCGGGATGAGCCGCTCGGCTTTTAAATGGATCACGCGGCCCTGGTTTTGCAGCAACCCCTCCACACGTAAAAAACGGCTGCGCGTCACCACGACGCGGTCGCGCTCGAAGATATCGGGCGTGACGACACGTTGGCAATGCCGGTTTCATCCTCGAGCGAGAGAAGACAAAGCCTTTGGCCGTGCCGGGGCGCTGGCGCGCGATGACGCAGCCGGCGACGCGGACGAGAGGGCTGCCGTTGATGCGCGTGAGTTCGTCTGCCGTCTTTATCCCATCCTGGTGGAGCGCAGTGCGATGATAGGCGAGCGGATGCGGCCCGGATTCGGGAACGGGATGCCCGCACCAGAGTACACAAATTTTCCCGGCGATTCTGCTCCGTGAGGCGCAACTCACGTCGAACCGCCATTGATAGTGCAAGCCCTTGCACGTTTGCTTTTTCAACACAGCCAGGGATTTTCCTGGGATGAAAACTCTGCATCGTACTGCACGATCGGCGGTGCAGTATGCGCAGCCGACGCATGAAAACAATGGAGGGTGGCTTATGAAGAAGCTGCTTGCCCTGCTGCTGGCGGGAGCTGCGATCACTGTGCGTGCCACTGACGACACGCAGAAAGTGGATACGCGGCTGGACGCGGCGAAGGACGTTATCAATCAAATCATGTCGGATAGAGACAAAGCGATTCCCGAGGACATCGCGCGCAGGGCAGTGTGCGTGGGCGTGGTTCCAGGAATGAAGAAAGGCGCATTTATTGTGGGCGCCGATTACGGCCAGGGTGTGGTTACCTGCCGCACAGCTAACGGTTGGAGCGCGCCGATATTCATTCGGATGGCGGGCGGCTCGTGGGGCCTGCAGGCCGGCGGGCAGTCCACTGATCTGGCGCTCGTGGCCACGAACCAGAAAGGTTTTCAGGATCTGCTGCATGACAAATTCAAAATTGGCGGCGATGCAGCAGCAGCGGCGGGGCCGGTGGGACGCGACGCACAGGCCTCAACCGATGCCAGCATGCACGCTGAGCTGCTCACCTGGTCGCGCAGCAGAGGCGTCTTTGCGGGCATCGACCTGAACGGAACAACAGTAACGCAGAACAGAGCAGATACTGAGCAGAACAGAGCAGATACTGACGCGCTGTACGGCTCGGGTCACATGGCCGATCAGATTCTCAAGGGTGATGTTCCGCCGCCGTCCGCAGCGCAGGGCTTCCTGGATTCAATCTCGCAGTTCTTCGGAGAAGCGCAGGACAGACGCTAACAACCAGTCACGAACGCGGCTTTGCCGGAGGGAAGCTGACCAGCTTCCCTCTCGCTGCGCATCGCTACGTGGTTGCGCATGCTTTGTGCAATTGCGTGCAGCATCGCAATGAGCGGGCAATCTCACCTGAAGCAACTTGCAGAAAATCCTCTTCGATCTCGAAACGAAAGATCGTGCGTGTTTTGCATGCTTCCGCCAGGCTCGTTTTGAGCAACGAAGCCGTGGCGCGGTCGCATCACAACCTGAGGCAAGCGAGCTACAACACAGCGGAGGTATGTGATGGGTGTTGATTCAATGGAGAGATTATTTGTTAATGAGCTGAAGGATCTCTATTCGGCGGAGACACAGATCACCAAAGCGCTGCCGAAGATGGCCAAGGCTGCCGCTTCGAGCGACCTGCGCGCCGCCTTCGAGCACCACATGAGAGAGACCGAAGGGCACATTCAGCGCCTGGAGCAGATCTTCGAAATGCTTGATGAGAGCCCGAAGGGCAAAACCTGCGATGGTATGAAGGGCATTCTTGACGAAGGCGAGAAGTCGATGAAAGAAGCCAAAGATGGCCCACTGCGCGATGAGGCAATGATTGCGGGAGCGCAGCGCGTGGAGCACTATGAAATGGCGGCATACGGCACCTTGCGCACCTATGCGGAGCAGTTGGGCAAACAACAAATCGCGCAGATTCTGGAGAAGACGCTGTATGAAGAGAAAGCCGCCGACAAGAAGCTGACTGAAGTTTCCGAAAAGGTGCACCGCGAGGTGCGGCGCGCGGCGTAAATAGTGATGGCGTCGAGCGGAAGCTTGCCGCTCCGCAACCGCAATTCATTGAAGCGGGAAAATCACACATACGGGCAGGCGAGCCACGAGGGCGGCCATGAAGCTTGTAATCGAGAAGTTACCAGATTTGCGGGCACTGTACATCAAGCAACTGCGCGTGCTGCTCTCGGCTGAAGAGCAGATCTTACGCGGGCTACCGACCATGATCGAAGTTGCTACCGACACTCAATTGAAGCAGGCTCTTGACTCGCACCTCAAGGAGAGCGAGGTTCAGGTCACCAGGCTCAGGAAAATTCTGGGCCAGATTGCCGGCGAGGCCGAGCCCCTCAAGTGCAAGGCGCTTACGGCGCTGATCGACGAGACGGAGGACATGATCGAGGATTCCTCCCACGAAGCGGTGCGCGATGCCGCGCTGATTACCGGGGCGCAGCGCATTGAGCACTATGAGATGGCTGCCTATGGAGCAGCGCGCCACTTTGCGCACGTGCTCGGGCGGGACGGCGATGCGGAGCTTTTGGCGCAGACGCTGCAGGAAGAGGGTCACGCCGATCATCAGTTCACGTCGATTGCAGATCGCGTCAATCCTGCAGCGAAGAAAGCAGCCTGAACCAACACCAAACCGCAATACCGGGCTGGCCTGCCGGCGAACTCTGGTGTAGAGAGAAAGAAAACGCGCGCCAGAGATCAGCGCGCACCCGGGAATGGGCTTTTGAGCCACCGGAATCGGGCGGTTGTCTCTTTCGCAACACGCGCGCTGCAATTCCATGCAACTTGCGCGGCGGGAAACCCGCTGATCGGGCAGGGCTTCTAAACCGGGGAAGTAGTTCCCGCAAGCTGCGCAGAAGTTTCCTGTTGAGGTGTGATTTCAATGAATGCTTCCGATGTGCTGGTGCAACGGTTGATTGAGTGGGGCGTTGACACTATTTTCGGACTGCCCGGAGATGGCATCAACGGCGTCTTTGAGGCGCTGCGGAAGCATCAGAAGGAAATTCAATTTATTCACGTGCGACACGAGGAAGCTGCGGCCATCGCGGCCTGCGCTTACGCCAAGTTCACCGGCCGGCTAGGCGTCTGCATCGCCACGTCCGGCCCCGGCGGCATTCACCTGCTTAATGGTCTTTACGATGCCAAGATGGACCAGGCACCGGTGCTGGCGATTACGGGAATGCAGCACAGCGATCTGATCGGTACCTTCACGCAACAGGATGTTGCGCTTGACAGGCTCTATATTGACGCATGCGTGTACAACGAGCGAGTAATGAGCGGCGCGCACATGGAAAGCGTAGCCGACCTGGCCGTGCGCTCGGCCATCACCAAGCGCGGCGTTTCACACATCACGATCCCGGTGGACGTGCAGGTGCAGGAGATGAAGACCGGCCGCTCGCCGCGCAATCCGGTGAATCATACGTCCACGATCCCCGCATGTCCCGAGCATGTGCCGGCCCAGATTGACCTGGAACATGCGGCCGACATTCTCAACCGCGGCAAGAAGATTGCGATACTCGCCGGCCAGGGTGCGATGCAGGCTACGGATGAGCTGGAGCGATGCGCGGAGCTGCTGGGCGCGCCGATCATCAAGGCACTACTGGGCAAAGCAGCCGTGCCGGACGACAGCCCATACACGACCGGCGGCATCGGGCTGCTGGGCACCGAGCCTTCGCAGGACGCAATCGAAGCCTGTGACACGTTGTTCATCGTCGGCTCGTCATTTCCGTATATTGAGTTTCTTCCCAAGCCGGGCTCGGTCAAGTGCGTGCAGATTGAAGTCGATCCGCAACGCGTAAGCTTGCGGCATCCAGCCGATGTGGCGCTTGTCGGCGATGCGCGCGTATGCCTGCGTGCGCTTATCCGGCTGTTAGAACCTCACGGCAAGGATTTTCTCAAGAAGGCGCAGCGCGGCAAGGCGAATTGGCAAAAACTGATGGAAGAGCGCGGAACAAATCCGGCGCGGCCCATGCGGCCTGACGTAGTGGGGTGGGAGTTGGGCAAGCGGATTCCGCACAACGCGATCGTCACCTCGGACTCCGGCACCATTACTACCTGGTGGGCGCGATACGTGCCCGCACTGCGCGGGCAAAAGCATAGTTGCTCCGGCAATCTTGCGACGATGGCGTGCGGATTGCCGTACGCCATCGCAGCGGCAGTTGCGTATCCTGACCGGCCGGTGTACTGCATCATCGGCGACGGCGGGCTGAGTATGCTGATGGGCGAGCTGATCACCGCGGCAGCCTACAAGCTGAACATCAAGATTGTCGTCATTAAGAACAACACACTGGGACAGATCAAGTGGGAGCAGATGGTCTTCCTCGGCAATCCTGAGTATGCTTGCGATCTTTACCCTGCGGACTTCGTGAAAATCGCGCAGGGCTGCGGCCTTGAGTCAGTTCACATTGAAGATGCTCAGCAATGCGGGGCTCAGCTCGACTCGATTGTGAGCCACCCCGGACCGGCGTTGATTGAAGCTTGTGTGGACCAGTACGCGCCGCCGATGCCGGCCAAGATCAAGACCAGTCAGGCAGTCAAGCTGGCTGAGGCGCTGATGCGCGGTGAACCGAACCGCTCGAAGATCGTGCTCACCAACCTTCACGACACGGTGCGTGAGATTGTGTAAACGATTAGACCCAATGACTGACGGCCCGCAGATACAACAAGTCGAGATCTCCGTTTACAGCCGGCTTTGGCTGCCCGCTCTCTGTGCATTATTTTTCCAGAATCTGCAGCCGCTGTTTTGCCTGCCATTCTTGCGTTGGGAATTTGCCGGCGGCTGCGTCGAGGAAGTGATGATAGTAGATCGCGGCCTGCGCCTTTTGGTGCAGCGAATCGTACGCCGTGGCCCACAGGAAATAAGTCGAAGCGTTTTCCGGAAGCAGGCGGGAACGCATGGTTAGCGCGTGGAGGGTGACCTGGGGCTTTTCAGTGCGCGAAGCCGTGAAGGCCAGGCCGCTCCAGCCGTCGGCGCTTGAGGGGTCGAGTTGCGTGGCCTTGTCGAAGACCGCATACGCCTCTGCAAATTTCATTTGCCGCACCAGATTTTGTCCATGCGCTATGAGCAGAGCAGAATCATTGGGCGAGGCTGCCAGCAGTTTTACGTCGAGCGCATCGGCGCCGGCGAAATCGCCAGCATCAGTCAGTACCTCGGACAGCATGCGCGTTACAGCGGCGTCGGCCGGGTGCTGCTCGTGCAGTTTTTGCAGCATCGGCAACGCTTCAGCCTTGTCCTCTGCGGCTAGCACACCAGCCAATTGCGCTGTCAGCGTGGGATCGTCGGGCGCATGTTGGAGGGCTGTGCGCAGTAGCGTCTCCGCTTCGGGATACTGCTTCTTTTTGATGAGCAGATGCGCCAGGCCGGCATTAGCTGCTTCGGACTTCGGATCCTTCGCGAGAACGCGGCGGTACTCTGCTTCGGCCGCATCAAGCTGACCGGTCCTCACGGCGAGGTCTGCGGCCATCAGCGTGTCTTCGGTTGTTTCCGGTGACAGCTTTAGAGCTTCGAGCAGATCGTTCGAGGCTTCGGCGGGATTGGAGTCGCGGTCAATTCGCGCCAAAGCTCTCCACGCGCGGGCCTTCAGTTCCGGGCCGCCTTCGCCGGCGTCCAGTTGCGTGGCGCGCACCAGCTCGGGGCGCGCTTCGTCCAGCTTTCCCTGGCGCGCGAACAGGATTCCCAGCAGAAGATGTGCATCGAATGAATCGGGATCGGCCTGGATGGCACGTCGATAAAGGCTGGCGGCGTCCTCGGGCCGGTCCTGCACATCGGCAACATACCCGGCATCGAACAACGCGCGCGCATCGTGAGGATGCGCGGCCAACCATGAATCAAGTTTCGCCTCGGCCGTTTTCCAATCCGTGTTTGCGATCGCTGTTTCGGCTTCCGATACCTGATCGGAGACGGTTTGCTGCGGTCGTGTAACGGGCTCCTGTTTTGGCGACGGGGCGCCAGAGACCTGGCCATGAGCTGCTGCCGCCGCGGAAAGTAAGGCAACCAACAGGCACATTAAAGCGGGGCGATGCACAGAATACCTCAATAACTCAGTGTAACGGGAAACCCGCTGCCTCGGGGCTGCATCGGACGCGTTCCTGTCAGTTCCATCCTGTAAGTTCGCGGTCAGGAATTCCGTAGCGACACTCCTTTTTGGTTGCATAATCCGGGACTGACGCAGAGACCTCGGGCTGGCGCAACCTCCCGCATTGCGAAGAAAATCACTGCATTCAAAGCAAATAGCCGCAGGGTCCGACTTGCGCGCGACCAACGGCGATTGTGATGCACTTCACAAAATGCAACTTCGATGACGCGCTGCGCATCCACCCTTACAAGAAAGTTCAATAGGTCGTCTCGCCGAGAGCGGATTCTCATGACCATTGTTGTCCAGCGTTACGACGATCGGGGTGAAATATGACATTCGTCTCGATGCAACACATGCCCTTGTCCAGTGCATACCTGTGCGCAGACTGCCACTGCGTAGGCAACTGCGCGGACCGGTGCCCGGCCTGCGCTTCCGAGGCGTTGATGGGATTGGCCGGCGTTCTAAATCGTGAACAGCCTAAAGAGAAATCCCAAATTGGCTACTCGCG
>JASIJX010000112.1 GCA_030049955.1 Acidobacteriaceae bacterium | reverse complement strand
AACACGATCGGCTCCGCAAGTCCCGAGCAGATCACGAGCACGACAATCGGCGGTAGAAATTGGGAGATGGTGGGTCACGTAACGTTCTAAACCTGGCTCACTCGATCCGGAAAAGACGGCGATTCGTCGCCGTCTTTTCTATTTCCCGGTGCTCTTTGTTTTGGAATTCGAAGGGATGACGCTCGGCAGATCGGTTGTGTCTGTGCTCATTTTTGCTGTGTGCAAGTCCTGTTACAGCGATGGGCCAGGCGCTACGCAGCAGTAGTTTGCAGGTCGCTCAACTCGATAGCGGTGGCGCTGCAACCCGGAGATGCGAATGCGAAGTTGGGATTGGCCAAAGTGCCGATCGAGATGGATAAACCGGAAATGGCGCTGCCTTTGCTCGAAGCCTCAGCGCAACTTGAGCCAGCAAGTGCTACGGTGCACAACCGGTTGGCGACGTTGTACAGGAAGACAGGCCGTATGGAAGACACCAAGTGCGAAGTGGCTTTCTATCAGCATTCAAGGAAATGAACGACAAGCCTCGTGCCGTATATAATGAACTGCTGTTCCAGCGCGGATGAGATCCGCGTGGACGAAAATCCCGAAGAACAGCCACACGCCAAGAAGTGAAACGCGGCGAAGAATGAGCTTTCAGGGTATGAGGCCGCCGGAAAAATGAGACTGCGGGTCGCGATTGTGTGGCGCGTTGTGGCGCTTTCATTTCTTGTGTTGCCGGCATTGATTGCCGCACAAATGGGTACGCCAACGCCGCTGTCGCCGGCAGAACGCCAAAAAGCTGAAGCTGAAAGAGCTGCCACGGGCCCGGTGCCGAATTACCCCCGGCTTGTCGACATTACAAAATCGACGCAAATCAAGTTCGATCATAAGTCGAGCCCCGAAGCTAAATTTATTGCCGAATCGATGAGCGGAGGAGTAGCGTTGATCGATTACGACGGCGATGGCTGGCCGGATATCTATTTCACGAATGCGCAGAGCGTTGATATGGCGCTTCATGGCGTGAAGTCGCGCGGTGCCTTGTTCCATAACAATCATGACGGGACCTTTACTGATGTGACGGACAAGGCGGGTGTGGGATACCCGTGCTGGGCGATGGGCGTAGCAGTGGGTGACTACAATAACGATGGCCTGCCAGACCTGCTTGTTACTTGCCTGAACGGCGTAGTGCTTTATCGCAATAACGGCAACGGAACCTTCACGGATGTGACAAAGGCAAGCGGGCTTAGTGCTGACTCGGGATGGGCGACGGGCGCAGCGTTTGGCGACTTCGACAATGACGGCCGCGCCGACCTGTTTGTTTCGCATTACGTGGATTTTCAACTGGACAAGCTGCCTGTGTTTGGGTCGAGCAAAGGATGCAAGTACCTTGGGCTTGATGTGCAGTGCGGACCGCGCGGGCTGAAGGGAATGCCGGACAATCTCTATCACAACAATGGTGATGGTACGTTTACGGACGTTTCAAAGCAGGCCGGAGTGGATGACGTTGAAGGCCGCTATGGATTGACGTCGATTTGGGCGGATTTCAGTAATGATGGGAAGCTCGACCTGTTCGTGACGAACGATGGCGAAGCAAATTATCTCTACCAGGGCGATGGCAAGGGAAAGTTTGAGGATATCGCGTTGCTGGCGGGAGCAGGAGCCAACGAGGATGGGGTGGATCAGGCGAACATGGGCGTGGCGTATGGAGACTATTTGCATACAGGTCGACTCTCCCTGGCCATCTCTCACTTTGACGTCGAGTACACGGCGCTCTATACGAACGACGGCGGAATGAACTTTACTGACAATTCGATCGCATCGGGGATTGCGCGAGGGACACAGGGTTATGTGGGGTGGGGCGACGCTTTTGTCGATTTTGCAAATAGCGGATGGCAGGATTTCTTCCAGGTAAACGGGCACGTATATCCGCAGGTAGATACAACGCACACGGCAACTCACTATCTAGAGCCCAAGCTGCTGTTCCTGAATCAACGCGACGGAACATTCCAGAACATCAGCCGGCGCGTGGGGCCTGCCCTCGAATTGCCGCAGGTGAGTCGCGGGCTCGCCGTGGGAGATCTATTCAACGACGGGCGAATGGAAGCCGTGGTTGAGAATCTTGTCGGAGAGCCGATGATCCTACGGCCGGAAGATGGCCCAAAGAATCATTGGATCAGCATTCAGCTCGAAGGCGTCGAGTGTAATCGACTTGCACTAAACGCAAGGGTGCGCGTGACCGCGGGGAATCTGACTCAACTCGGCGAGGTGATCAGCGGAGGAAGCTATTTGTCACAGAATGATCTTCGCCTTCACTTTGGATTGGGCAGCCATGAAACTGTCGATCAGGCCGAAGTTTTCTGGCCGGATGGGAGGAAAGAAACGTTGGCACATCTGGCCGCCGACCGCTTTTACGTGGTGCGCGAAGGACATGGAATTGTTTCGAGCAAACTACCGGAGCATTTAGCGAATCTTCCATAAGAAGGAGTTGATCCGGCGCTGCGAGTGAAGATGCACTGGGCGGACTGAGAATCAAAAGAGAACAGACCATGGTCGACACGAATACTTCCGTAACAGTTCGATCCGCCCGGCGTACTCTTTCAACCGCAGTTTTGAGTGCAGGTTTTAGCCTGACAGGCGCCGGGACAGTAATGCTGGGAGTGCTGCTGCCAATCCTCTCGCAGCGATGGGGATTGCGTGACGACCAAGCAGGCTTGCTTCTGTTTCTCCAGTTCTTTGCTTCGGGACTCGGCGCGATTGTTACAGGACTCAATCGCATTCGTTCCCTTGTTATTGGTTATGGAACGTTGGCGGCGTCTCTCGCCGCTCTGTGCTTGGACGGATCGAAGACCGCTTACGAAGCGTTTTTCTTCTATGGTCTGGGCCTGGGGATGGCGATGACGTCGACAAGCTTGCTCTTTTCTGATCGCTGGGGCAACGATCGCGCGGCAAAACTGGAGTGGCTAAACTTTGCATGGTCTGCAGGGGCGGCTGCGGGGCCGATTTGTTTTCTGCCTTTTCTGCGCGCAAGCAATTTTTACCTGCTCTTCATGATGATGCTTGCGTTGTCGCTCGCCTTGTTTGCGTGGGTGACACTGATGGAACGAGAGGCGCCGCAATCTGCACCACAACGCAAATCGACTCGGGTGACCCGTTCTGTCCGACCTGTTTTTACCCTGCTTTTGTTTTTAGCAATGACCACGGTGGGAGTGGAAGCATCGCTGAGCGGATGGCTGACGACCTATTCGCAACGAGCGGGAATGCGAAGCTTGGCAGGGGCTGCTCTTGCTACGTCAATCTTTTGGCTTGGGGAAATGCTGAGTCGGCTCGCTTTTTCGACACGCCTCCTGGCCAAGGTTGGACACCGATCAGTGCTGCGATGGGGAATTTGGGGCGTGACTCTGTCTGCACTTGCCGTTATCGTCGCTCGATCTCCATGGCTGATCTTTGTAGCCGCCGGAGCGGCCGGCGCATCGATTGGACCGATCTATCCCCTCTCGCTTTCCTATCTGCTTGAGATTTCGTCCTTGGGCTGGTTTTTTGCGGTCGGAGGAATGGGGGCAGCCCTGTTCCCATGGATTACGGGCCTGGTCTCGGCATACTTTCATTCGCTAAGGTTTGGGCTGGTGGTTCCGTGCTTCGCGGGCTTGGCGATGGCAGCGCTCAATGCGCTGATCTTCGGGTTTACTCAGCCGGACGGCCGCCAGCCAGGCGATGAAGAGACGATAGTGTCTAAACAATCGTATGTCTAGCTAAGACAATGTGGGACCTGTTTTGCGTAAACGATCGCAAGCCGGTCCGGGATTTATCCCTCAGGCTGGCTCTAATGAACAAAAATCGGGGAAAACATCGGCATTATCTGAAGGTAATGGCTTGACATTACCACAGGATAACGAGTTTAATATTTCAGCCAAGGCATTTGCGCCTGAAAGAGCATTTATAGATAATCGTTTGTCTATTGAGGACCATGGGGCAGTGGCGATTCGGGCTCGGAGGCATCTTTAATCGACCGTGCTCCGTTAAATCGAGCCGAGCTCTGAATCGATTCGTAACAGAACCGAGCCGGCTTGCGTATCTCCAAATGAGGCGGTTACGCCGCCTTGCTGAGAGTCGCTGACGCATCATTCGGCCGATTGAGCTTTTCCTGAAACCAAGGGTCGAAGGACCAAAGTCGTAGAGGCATATAAAATCAATCAGGAAAACGATTGCCGAGAAATTTGAGCGACGACATGAAGAATTCCGCGAGCGAAAAAAAGCCGAAAGACACGACCAAGCCGCGGGCTCATCAGACATCGAGCTTGAAACAGCTCGCGGAACATCTGGGGCTGAACCCGGCTACAGTATCGGTTGTTCTGAATGATGTGCCGGGAAGGTCGATTCCGCAGGCTACGCGCGACCGGATCAAGGCCGCCGCCAAGGCGATGAACTACCAACCGAATCTGCTGGCGCGATCGCTGCGGAGCCGTCGAACATTGACGATCGGAATTCTGGTGCCGGAGTTGGGCGATGGGTATCACACAGAAGTAATGAGCGGAATCGGCGACCAACTGATCCAGGCGGGCTATTTTTACTTCACAGCACACCACCGGCACAAACGGAACCTGATTGAAGACTATACGAGGATGCTGATTGGCCGAGGCGCGCAAGGGCTAATTGCGATCGACACGCTTCTCGATCATCCAGTGTCAATTCCAGTAGTGGCTGTGGCCGGCCATAGGCACATCGAAGGCATAACAAATGTATTGCTCGACCACGCCCGGGCCGCAGAGCTGGCACTCGGTCACCTTTACTCGCTGGGGCATCGAATGATCGCGTTTATGCGCGGCCAGCCATTTAGTTCGGACTCAGATGATCGATGGAAAAGCCTGGTTGGAGTTGCCGAGCGATTGGGTTTGGAGATCAAGCCGGAGCTTGTCGTAAGCCTCGATCGAGATATGACCTCGCCTGAACTCGGCTATCCAGTGGTGCAGCAATTGCTCGCGACCAAGAAGGCGTTCACCGCAATTGTTGCGTTCAATGACATTTCGGCTATCGGAGCCATTCGCGCACTAAAGGATTTCAACCTGCGCGTGCCTGAAGACATCTCTGTAATTGGCTTTGACGACATTAAGGCAGCGGCGTTCACATCGCCGAGGCTGACAACCATCAATCAGCCCCTCGAAGAGATTGGCAGACTGGCAACACAGAGCCTGTTGAATCGAATTCACAACACAGTTCCACCTCGCGACGAAATTACGGTTGAACCTGAACTCGTCATTCGCGAATCCACGGGGCCGGTGAAAAGCTGAGTCGAAGCAATGACCATTTTTCTTCGCTTTGGAGAAGGGCCGCCGCCTCAACCGCAAGCTAGTCAGTCTTCCGCACCTTGGTTCCGTTTATTGATCGGGCGACTGGGAGTGTGATCGGCTGCGCGCTTGAAATCGGATATCGAGGACAGCTTTTTCTCTCCCGATCAGGCTGCGTGAGCCGCAGCCCAGTAAACCCAGGCCAGCGCCGACTCGGGCTCCGCTCAAACCCTCACAGGCACTATCCTATGCCGGCGGGTTATCACGCCATAAACAAGCAATCCCAATAGGAAATATGTGATTGCCGAAATCAGCACATCGGTTGTGAAGTGCACGATCGGCCGAATGTGCAGGTCGATTCCTTTCTCGTGAAAGACGCGCAAGGCCCCGCCTAATATAGCGAGCACCGGCAAAACAGCTATAAAAGCCCGCTTTTGCGGCGTATCCAGAGGCTGGGCGAGCCGCTCGGCATTGGGTTTGGTTGTGTGATACCAGTGCCAAATCCAGACGGCTATCACCGCAAGCCCCAAGATGCTACTCGCGTACTCCAGCAGGCTGCATATCGGCATTTCGCCGACGAGCGGCAGCTCAACCCAACGCCGCAGGAACGCCCAGTGCTGATAAATCCAGGAGTAGCGATGAGTGAATGCGTCCAACAGAAGGTGCGTCGCCGCCCCGATCACGATGGAAAGCGTAATCAACAAGAAACGCTTCCAAGGCCAGAACGGGAAACTGTTCACGCTCTTCCTGAGCCTGCGTCGAATCCCCACCGGCAAAAACATTAACATCGGCTGCTTCATGAAGGCGTGAAACAGCCAAAGCCCGGCGATTGCAAGCGGCAAATCCAAGACAAATATCCCGGCGAACGTGTGACTGAAGAGAGCGCGCGGCGAGCCGAAGGATTCGCGCGGTGACAAGGAGAGGAGGTGCGGGAAATCCGGCGCAAAGCAACCCATTACGATCGCCGACATGATCAAGCGAGTGCGTCGAAACGGGATTGCGGCGGCGGCATGGGAAATCGTAAACGGCATGACCCAAGTATCTCCGACAAGTATCTCCGACGTGCCTCTAAAGAACTGCTATCTCACCCTCGTCGATCTCTCAAAAGCATCTACCTCCGGCGCAGCCGAGGCTTTTGAAAAGCGGAATGAGCAAGGTCATTAACCTCGGTTGACTCTAGCCGCCGATAGTGCATGCAACATCGTGTAAGCTCTGTTCCTTATTATTGTCGCGAAAGAATTTTTTCTTCCTCCAGCTTTCCCGAGAGAGTAAGCGATTTTTCACGAGCTAGATACATCATCCTCAGTGCCGCGAGGATTTGGGGATTTGGTCGCTGTTTTGGGTTCGCATCAAAGCATCATCTCAGAAGCGCGGCGTTCGACCTACAGATCTGCACGAAAGACGTGGAGTGCGGCTCCAAAGCTCGAAGTTCGTTGGCCATGAGGAAAGACCGAACCAGGTGGCTCCCGAGTTTCGAGCGCCTGTCGCCCGAATGGGTGCGCCCCTCCGGGGTGTGAGATGTGCGGCGAGGCTAATCTTCTATTAGGCGCAGAATCTCGTCAACGGCCCTTTCCGCATCCATCCGTCGCCCCGTAAAACACTTCGCTCCCGCGGCCACGCGCTGGAACCTGCCCAGCAGATCCGGGGCTTCAGCCAGCACATGAGGAGTATGCCGGAGAAGCATCAGCAGTCCTTCGCCCTGTCCAACCGTGGAAACGTGCCAGGCACAGTCAACGTGATATTGCAGTTCCATGATCCAGCCAACCGGCGCTGCCGCGGATGCCCCCTGGATGCGATGCTCCTGAACAAGCACCGGGATGCGGTTGGGAGAGCCGTTCCGGAGTAACAACGGTCTGGGATATGCGTGGATGCGTCCCTCATCGTCAACGAGTGCGTATTCATCGGAAAAGTAGTTGGCGCCTCGCCGGAGCAGTTCCGCGACTATCCGCGATTTTCCCGAGTGGCTGTAGCCGGGCAGCAGCAGGACTCGATCGCCCAACCGAACCGCTCCAGCATGCACCGCCCGGAGTGTCTTCAAAGAGCTAACGATCGTCTGGTCAATCCGCTGAATGAGATCGGGAACAAGGCTCATCAACTCGCCGGAAGCAGATACCTGGCTGTCATTGACGTACAACCGGAATTGACTTTCGGCTTTCTCAATTTGAATTCGCAGATCAGGTGCCGCACCGGCATTGGTAAATCTGGGTATTGACGGAAAGATGTACTGCTGCAAAGTCTCGAAGGCATCCTCTGAGGATGCGGTTGCTTGAATTTGGCAGCCGAAAGCGCAGAGCTGGAACGGGATAAAATTCGCCATAAGGATCGGATCGAAGTAGGACGCCTCCCGCTCAACAGTTTGTATCGCGTTCATGTCCCAACGAAGCGGGAGGGTGATGAGCAGTTATATCTGGACACCACCGCAGAATTTCGACCTTTCTTCATGAACCCGGTGGAGCCCTCGACCCGCAACATCTAAGCACTGATCAATGCTTGGGAGGATTGAATCTATCAATGGGCCGAGGAAAGAATGGATCGCGGGGGTCGGGTTGGAGCCGCGAGTCCGCCATTTTTGCGTAGGCCCGCTGCTCCGTCATCGTCATCGCTGCCACAACCGGTAGGGCAACTGCCCCGAGCCTGGGAATGAAGGCGCGCCGGGAAGTCAGCTCTGTGGCGGATTTGATCAGCTTCTTCTCCTGAAGCTGGGCAATAGCCTCTTCAACGATCTCTTCTGGAACCTCAAGACCAAGCGAATCCCGCATGCGCTCTGTTACGCCGCTTAGGTCGGTTGGGAGGCTGCAGGCGTCCCAGGCTGCACCCGCGATCGCATTAAGGGCAATTACTCTGTCGCTCCGCGAATCAACGAGAATTCTTGAACCATCAGGCAACTTATTTTCGGTTAGATCAACTGAGCTGGTACGCGTGATCCGCATTATGTCCCTCTAGGTGGGATTGTCCGTTTTTGTGAGAGCGTACTGGTGCCCCACGGATCGATGTTTAGTTTACGCATACAGGAGGGAGCGAACAACGGTCCTCCAGTAACATCGACCGAAACTTTTGGTAATCTTCTATTCCCCAATGTGTAACCCTCAGCCATCCAATATCACTTATCAC
>JASIJX010000111.1 GCA_030049955.1 Acidobacteriaceae bacterium | reverse complement strand
CTGTAATTCTTTTTGGGCCCCATCCTTTGCGCGGTTTCCCCGCGTGAAGGATGGGTACTCCTCCTCGCAGCTTTCCTCTTGCCGAGATCTGGACGCAATTCCCAGGGGTATCCCCCGGTGTAGCTTCTGCGGGTAATTTCCTCCGGCAGATTGGCTTAGGCCGAAGACGCCGCGCTAAGTTCCTCTTCTCAAAAAGGGTTATTTTCAGATTCCTGTGCCGTAAGGGTTTAGCCGCTGCCGGCGATGCGACCCGCACGGGAAGAGCCTTTTTTTGCCCTATTGAGAACAGGATAGCGATCTGAGCGAAATTCCCTGCAATTTCGGCGGAAATTTTAAACCTCGTGGTTTCAGCGAGATGTTGCGCCTTTAAGCGCTCCAGGGCTTTGACCAGCTCGATTTGGCCTTGCAGGACCTTGTTGCCGAAAGCTCAGGCGGTTGCCGGCAGCTCTGGCGTGGCGGCAATCAGCTTGCGCGTGTAGTCCTCGCGCGGATGTGCGCACAGTTGCTCAGCTTCGCCAGTTTCCACCAGGCGTCCGCGCTCCATTACGGCGATGCGCGTGCTCAGATAGCGCACCAGCGGCATGGAGTGGGAGATGAAAAGGTAGGTGAGGCCATGCTCGCGCTGGAGTTCGCGCAGCAGGTTGACGATCTGCGCACCCACGCTGACATCGAGCGCCGAGACCGGCTCGTCGAGGATGAGCAGCAGCGGGCGCAGTGCCAGTGCGCGGGCGATGTTGATGCGCTGGCGCTGCCCGCCGGAGAACTCGTGCGGATGACGGCCGAGAGCCGATTCATCGAGGCCGACCTGGCGGAGCAACTCGATGGCTTTGGCGCGCAGGGCGGCGCGGCTGGTGTCGATGCCGGCCTCGCGGGCGTGAATCACCAGCGGCTCGGTGACAATCTCCAGCACCTTCATGCGCGGGTTGAGCGCGGCATAAGGGTCCTGAAAGACGGGCTGCATCTGGCGGCGCAGGCGCTTCATCTCTGCGCGGCCGGCACGCGCAACGTCAATGCCGGCTACATGCACCGCGCCGCGCGTGGGCTCGACGAGGCCGAGGATCATACGCGCGAGGGTGGTCTTGCCCGATCCCGATTCGCCGACCAGGCCGAGCGTCTCGCCGGCCTCGATGGCGAGAGAGACGTTGTCGACGACTGTGTGCTCTTCCGTGCGCAGGCCGGCGCGGCGCGGATAGCTCTTCGAGACAGCATCAACCTCAACCAGCGGCATGGTTCGATGGTACAGGAGGGTGGTTCGCGATCCGTAGGCGGTCGAGGGCGACCGCGAACCGTGCGGGAGCGACCAATCATTCAACGCTGACCGGCATCGAGTTTGGCTTGTACCTCGAGCACCTGAAGCTGGATCTGCTTGACCTCTTTCAGAATGTCGACCTTGCTGCGGCTGACCCAGTATCGCAATTCAGAGATCGCTCCATAAAAAAATAGGAGCGCTGCGGACACCGCGAGGGCAGACCTTTCGCTCGTGCCGAGGTAACTCGTGCCGAGATTGTGCGCCCACGGGGAAAACGCCAGAAAGAGGACGGCAGTTCCGAGGCATGTGGTAGTCCCGGCAAACACGCGCTCCCAGAACAGCGCCCTTTCATGCCTGGCCAGCAAGGAAGCTGTCCCCTCCTGAAAGCGAGGGAGATTTTCCGGCTGCGGAAGCCTCGACAAGAGACGTTCGCGCAGATTGTCATTTCGCAAATTGTCATTTTGTGGTTCCATAACTTGCTCCTTTGAGGATTTCCTTCATGGCGCGCTTGGCGTAGTGAATGCGGGATTTGACTGTGCCTTCCGAGCAGCCTACGACCGCGGCGATCTCGGACAATGTCAGGTCGTCGAGAAAATGCAGAACCAGAACTTCGCGGTGGCGCACGCCAATCTGCGCCAGCGCCGCGTGAATGGCTTTGGCATCGTCGTCGGCGAACGACGGTTCCTCCGCTTCTTCGAAATCTTCGAGGTGCGCGCTCTCCGCCTTTTCGCGCGCTGCATTGCGGCGAACGTGGTCTACGGCTATTCCGTGCACGATGGAATAGAGCCAGGAACGCAGCGTGCCCGGGTCTCTCAGTTTGTGAATGCCCCTAAAAACCTGAAGCCACACTTCCTGCAAAATATCGAATGCGCGGTCTTCGTTCTCCGTCAGGGTCATGGCGTAATAGAGTAGTGGGCGCTCCATTACGGCAATCAGATCGTCGAAAGCACCTGCCTCGCCGGCCTGGCATCGCAGCGCAAGCCATTCGTATTGCACCCGCTGTTCCCTGTCCATGTGCGTTCAATCATTATGTCGAAGCGCAGGCGCGGCAGGTTCAATCGTGCTTCGAGATTTTTGCCGGAATTAAATCTACGGCTGCACATTGAGCGGCGCGGCTTTGGCCGTGGGCAATTGCACGTTCAGAATGCGCGCAACGGTCGGCGCGATCTGGCGCATGTCGATGATGCCCAGATCGCGATGCTGCGCGATTCCCGCCCCCATGGCGAAGAAGGATGAATGCATTTCCGGGTACTCGGGCGAAAAGCCGTGCGAGCCGCGTGAGCCGGGGATTGGAGTCACAAGGTTGCCGC
>JASIJX010000110.1 GCA_030049955.1 Acidobacteriaceae bacterium | reverse complement strand
CCTGCAAGACGAGAGTGCCTGGCTGACCGAGCGGATCTTGATCAACAGCGATGACTTCGCGATTGGTGAGGGTCTGTTGCGTCTGCAGTGACATGGTGAGTAGATCGTTTCCTGCCCATAGCGGCGCAGCAGATATAGCCCATAAACTAAATTGCGATTGTTCCTCTAGGGCGCTGATGCTTGGGACACCAATCTCGAGCATGTCCGGATCACTCCAGTGGTTTGGGCCGCCGCTAGAAGCATGGAATGCATTTTGATCGAAATTGCGAAGGATGCGCGCCCATTCGGCGTGGCCAGGCGCACCGATGTCGTCTGTGCTTCTCCACACATTGCCGAGCTTCGGCGCCCAGGTCCATGCCATCTGACGGCCCCAATTACAAATGTAGAAAAGCATCGGACGATGAGTTTGAGCGATCGCATCACGCATCCTGCTGTAGAGTTGTGCCGCAGTGTAGCCTGATGGTTTGTAACAGAAGTCCTCTTCGATGAGATCAATACCCCACGATGCAAAGGCTCTGGCGTCCTGTTCCTCATGCTGAAAACTACCCTCATACCCAGCACAAGTCTTAGGACCGACATCAGTGTAGATACCCGCCTTCAATCCCTTGGAGTGGATGTACTCAACAAGCGCCGGTAACCCGTGAGGAAATTTTTGCGGGTCGGGCAGAAGCGTTCCATCCGGGGCACGGTGACCCGCCGGTACGATGCACTCCTGAATGATGAGATAAGTGTATCCAGCATCTTTCATTCCCGAAGTAACCATGCGATCAGCAATAGCTCGAATCGTGTTTTCGTCATAATTGCATCCGAGGCTATTCCAATTTGCCCATCCCATGGGCGGTGTCGACGCCAATTCAGCGGTAATAACACTCGACTGGGAAAAAGCAGCAGCTGAAGAAAAAGCTGCTACCGTAATTAAACAAATGGCGATCCAACGAAGGCTTTGTTGGAACCGTGTATCAAATTGCCTCTTGAGCACCGTCTCCACTTTCCAATTCATCGCTCAACAATCGATCCTTCCTTAGAGGTAGTAAGGAACGCGCTCTGCCACCCACACAATCCCTTTGCCGCACCGAACGCTACCTGGCTCGACTTCATTATCAGGACGTCCTGGCTGCAGGTAATACCAAAAAATATTGGTCATGCCGCAGATTAAAACTATGCTCTAATTCTGTCAACTAATACCGTGCGATTCATCGCTGCACACTATCGCTTGCGCTCTGAGATCAGATCGAGTCCAACTCGGTGCAGATGCTCAAGCATCGCTTTCTCTGCCTCGTCGCCGTCGCCTTTTAGTATGGCCTCTACGATTCTGGTATGGGCATCTAGCATTTGGACTTGGTCCGGTGCTCGAGCTCCAGTAATCTGACGACTTCTATGAAGCAGGCGCATCAGTGCACTGTTCAATTCAATCAAAATCGAGTTTCCTGCCGCCTCAATGATGGCCGTGTGAAGAAGCAGATCGTGCTCTGCAATTGCATCCCAGTTTTTGGCTTTCTCTACCTCAATGCGCTGCGCTTCAATCTGCTTTAAGTGAGCTTCGGTAGCACGTATGGCGGCCAATTTTGCTGCTCTTGGTTCAAACATCTTTCTTACTTCAAGCAGATCCAAAAGGCTGAAATCCCTAGCACTTAACTCAACCTTGCTTGGCCATCCCGCGCGCAGTCCATCGAGCGATTTCAAGTATGTCCCGTCACCGCGCCGACTTTCCAGCACATCGAGAATAGTCAGCGCCTTAATGCTCTCGCGAATGGCGGGTCTGCCAACGCCGAGCTTCTCGGCAAGCGCTCGCTCCGTGGGCAGCATCATGCCCGGTGTATAGTTACCATTCTCGATAAATGCCCTCAATGATGAAAGAGTGTCCGCCGGGCCAGAGCTGCGCTGCTTGTGTTCCATGGACGATTGGTCGGACCTCCTGGCTCGCTTCTTTGGCACAATCCATCTACCTCCGAGGGCAATGCCCAAAAGAAATCTCGTAATGTCTATTGTAGTGGATACTTCGAGTTAACCGCATAGCCTCCCGGCTTGACAGAATGGCCGGCCATCCGCCACAATTCGTGGTAATCCAAATTGGTCGTACCTGATGATTTTTGCGATCTTGGAGTTTAGGCGTGAAGGGAAATCGACTGCATGCGGATTACGGACGTCAGGACTTGGCTCGTCGAAGGCATCAAATACAACTGGATCTTCCTAAAAGTCTACACGGATGAAGGTATCACCGGGATCGGCGAAGGTACCAACTGGCCTGGAAGTCCGATGGTACTCGAGGCCTGCAGACATGCAGGAGAAACGATCGTTGGCGAAGATCCTACGCGCATCGACTACATATGGACAAAGCTCTACCGCGATTTCAATTGGGTCGGACAAGCCGGTCCCGTTCTTTCCGCAATTAGTGCCATCGATATAGCCCTTTGGGACATTGCAGGTAAGCGTGCCAAACTGCCTATCTACGATTTGCTCGGCGGAGCTTATCGCAAACAGATTAAGCTGTACGCGAATTATTGGTTTCTCGGAGGTACGGGAACACCGGAGGATTATGCGGCACAGGCATTAAAAGTGAGAGAGTTCGGTTTCTCTGCGTGCAAAATGGACCCTTTTGCACACATCAATTATTGGTACGGAGAGGATCTGTCAGAAAATCTCGGGCTAACCGAAGCCCAAAAACAATTGGCGATCCGGCGGCTTGTCGCCGTGCAAAAAGCGGTTGGCGAAGACTTTCCTATCGCCATCGAAACCCATGCGTTGATGAATGCGCCCACCGCGATTGAAATGGCACAGCGTATTGCGGCGGCTGGCATTCGTTGCATGTGGTATGAAGAACCCGCGGGTCCGGAGTTTCCGGACGAGATCGCCGCTATTCGCCAAAAAATTCCGCTGCCGGTGTGCGTAGGAGAGCGCTTACACTCACGCTTTATGGCGCGGCACATTCTCGAGAAGCACGCCGCGGATTATCTCATGCCTGACATTACCCGTTGCGGCGGCATTGGAGAAATGAAGCGAATTGCGACCATGTGTGAAGCATTCAATGTGGCGGTCGCTCCCCATAATCCCAATGGCCCCATTTCAACAATTGCGGCGGCGCATGTGATGGCTTCGATACCAAATTTCTTCCTTCAGGAGTTCATGGTCACGGATGTACCTTGGCGTGACAGAGTTCTTGATCGCCCGTTGCCAGTATGTAGCGGTGTCTTTGAGCTGGATAATCGCCCAGGCCTCGGATTCGATCTGGTGGAAGAAGAGTTGGACAAGCATCCAGGTCTGACGAGTCGCCGAACTGGCTTCTATGTCTGATCACCGATACACGGAGAACATATGAATGTAAAGATTGATTCTGAGTTATTTCAGGAGATGCGCACTAGCCTCTTTACTGCAATCATCGGCGATGTTCTCGATTTGCTGGGGCATCACCATCAATTTTTGATGCCAGAGTGCAGGCCTCTTCGTTCGGGAATGGTAGTCTGCGGGCGCGCCATGACGGTTTTTGAGACTGACGTCACCGAGCCGATCGATGCGCCGTTCGGCCTAATGCTTAAGGCGCTTGACTCTATAAAAGAGGACGAGGTGTATGTTGCATCGGGATCGTCTCCTACCTATGCGTTGTGGGGAGAGTTGATGAGTACGGCTGCACGCGTGCGCGGAGCCGCTGGAGCCGTTCTAGCCGGCTACACGCGCGACACGAACGGGATCCTCGAGATGAACTTTCCAGTCTTTTGTTATGGGAGTTACGCGCAAGATCAACGCGGTCGTGGACACGTAGTCGACTTTCGAATTCCGATTGAGGTCAATGGGGTCACAATTAGGCCCGGGGATATTATCTTCGGGGACATCGACGGAGTTGTTGTTGTGCCCACAGAAGTGGAAGATGTCGTGATCGCGAAAGCGCTTGAACAAGTGAAGAAGGAGAAAACGGCGAAAACACTTTTGCTAAAAGGAGCGTCTGCCGAGAGAGTGTTTTTGGAAACCGGTGTTTTGTGACGCTTTGAGCGTATTGTCCGTTCTCCATAGACACATTTGAGCAGTAATGACTGTGAAAACTCCGCAATAAGAACGGACAGGAAAGACTTTGATGCAGTGCTCCCTCCGATCCCTGCGCGGTATCCACCTGGGTGAATAGATGTAAGCAAAAGCGTTATGCGTCAAGCCGGCCCTTGGATGAATGATGCGACAGACGTTGGCTTGATGGATATGGCCGGAACCGCCAAAGGGAAAGGCAAACGAGGGAATATGGCAATAGGCATCGGTCTGGTGATTCTTGCGGCCATTTTGCAGGGCGTCTTTCTCCTGCCCATGGCATTTACTCGCAACTGGAAATGGGAGCACTCATGGCTGGCCTTCTCACTGACTGGCATGATTTTCTGGAACTGGATTCTCGCTTTTATTTCGCTGCCAAAGCCGTGGGTGCTCTATGCATCTGTTTCTGAGCGCGAGTTGGCGATACTGGCAGGTTTCGGGCTCGCGTGGGGAGGCGGTGCTGTTTTGTTCGGTCTGGGGATGGATATGCTTGGCTTGGCGCTCGGCTATCCGCTGATCATGGGCCTTAATGCTACCGTCGGCACCTTAACTCCGCTTTTCTTGCTCGAGGGAACTTCCATCTTCACAGGTCGCCGCATCTTGATTGTTGCCGGTACTGCGATCGCTATTTGCGGAATTGTGGCGTGTTCCATCGCCGGAGCGAAGCGGGACTCCTACGCGCATCGCGCGCGCGATACTGCCTCACGATCACGATTCCTCCCCGGCCTTCTTATTGCAATCGCGTCAGGGGTCCTCTCATGCCTGCCAAATATCGGACTCACATTTGGCACCGATGCGCTTCGCGCGGCTCACAATCTGGGGGTATCTGCCGCATTCGCCGGCAATGCGGTGTGGTTCATCTTTTTTAGTGTCGGTGGTTTGGTCAACCTCAGCTACTGCTGCTGGTTGATAGCCATGAATGGTGATCGACGCGCGCTATTCGCCAGAACCTCCGTCCGAAACTGGGGCTGGGCCTTGGTGATGGGGGCGACGTGGATTGGCAGTTTCTATCTCTACGGAATTGGCACGGCTCAGATTGGAGCGGTCGGCGTAACGATAGGCTGGCCTATTCTCGTTTCGTTATCAATTGGCGTCGGGGTCCTTTGTGGGCTGGGCAAGGGGGAGTGGCGCAGTATTCCTGTCCGAGCAAAAACGCTTCTTTGGGTGGGCCTCACGCTGATTTTCTTGGCTGTTCTGATTATTCCGTTTGGAACCGGTTCGTAATCGGGAGAAGGCAACAATGAGGTACGGCAATAAAGTCGCGATGGTTACAGGTGCAGGCTCAGGAATCGGGCGTGGCATTGCCGAGTTTCTCGCCGAAGAAGGAGCCTTTGTGCTCTTGAACGATATTCGCGCCGCTGCAGCGGATGAATCAAAAGAAATGCTCCGCAAGAAGAACCATCAGACAGCAGTTGCTGTTTCGGATATCAGCACTCCAGGCGGAGCTGCAGTCGCCGTCTCTGAGGCGGTTCGTGCGGGCGGCAGACTCGATCTGCTGGTCAATTGCGCTGGCCGACAGATTATTAGACGCGTGGAAGATCTCGTCCCGGAAGAGTGGGACACCGTCCTGAACGTGAACCTGAAGGGTGCCTATTTATGTTCAAGAGCGGCAATGCCGCATCTTGCCGAAACCCATGGCGCCATCGTGAATATCTGTTCCGTTCACGCGCACGGAACGATTGAAGGTTTTGCTTCCTATGCCGCTTCCAAAGCAGGCATCGTGGGCCTCACCCGCGCCATGGCGATTGAATACGCGCCAAAAGGTATTCGAGTGAATGCTCTCAGCCCCGGTACGATCGATACACCTTTGCTGCAGGACTACTTCAATTCCTGTCCTGACCCAGAGCGGGCCCGGTCCGAATTCCTGAAGTTTCATCCAGTAGGTCGATTCGGAACTCCGCGCGACATCGGAGAGATGGTTGCATTTCTTGGAAGTCCGCAGGCAGGATTCATCACCGGCACTGAGATCGTCGTCGACGGAGGAATGACAGCGCTGCTCTTTAGACAGTAGATTTCATTTCGCGCAGACGAGGGCGTGCTTTTCGCGAGCCTGCGGCATGCAGCCCCGTCGTGACAAACCTCTTCCTCATCGGGCACTCGACCATCCGCTCCTTGCCAGCGCGATCATCTTCTGTCCTCGCGGGATTAGCCGCACCTTAACTCAAGAGACAACGACAGAAGAATCATTGAACAAGTCCCCCGAAAAATAAGCCTTGACAAACAATTCCGGCGCGCGCTATACGTGGTCGGACAACATGAAATTGGTATTACCATGACATGAATCAGCAAAACAGACGGCTAGCGATGATCTCACCAGCGCAGAAACCCAACACACTTCTCAAAGGAAATAACTGTCTGTCAATCGGGATCCAGCAAGTAGAATCACAACCCGCCAATATAGGGAGGCCGGCCCATGACAAAGCGTAACTTCTTTACGCAAGCGCTGATGCTTTTGAAGCGTGTATCCACCTACAATAGCGGTTTCGTGATTGGCCTTGCGTTGTGTATTGCTCCAATGCCTGCCATCGCACAGGTGGACCAGGGAACCATTACTGGCACGGTATCAGATACGAGCGGGGCTGTTATCCCCGGGGCGCAGGTGACACTCATCAGCAATGACACGGGGTTTACGGTGAATGCAACCTCTGATGCGAGTGGCATTTATACTTTTCCGCCCGTAAAAATCGGCCACTATACGATAAAAGCCAGCGCTCCCGGCTTCAAGACTACTTCGCAGGAACATGTATCGCTCGATATCGGCGAACGCCTCAATATGTTGCTCACTCTACTGCCTGGCGATGTATCGCAGACGGTCACCGTTTCCTCACTCCCTCCCATCCTTCAGACTCGATCGGCCTCGACAGGGCAGGTATTGAGCACGCAGACGATCAACAACGTCCCTCTTAACGGCCGAAACTGGGCGTTTATTGCCCAACTCACCGCGGGCGCCTTACCGTCGAGCGGCAACTCCCGTGGTTACGGAACTGGCGATTTTTTTGCAAACGGTCAGCAGGAGGGCCAAAATAACTACATTCTAGACGGGGTGGATGACAGCCTCTACTCGCTCTCCGAGTCGAGTGGTTCAAGCTTTGCTGTAAGGCCCCCTCCGGACGCATTAGCGGAATTTAGCGTAGGAACGGGTAACTATAATGCAGAATTTGGCCACTCCGCTGGCGCCGTAGTCAATGCGAGCACCAAATCCGGGACTAACGAAATTCATGGCGATGTATGGGAGTATTTCCGCAATGACATCTTGGACGCTAAGGATTTTGATGCACTAACAATTCCCGAATATCGCGAAAACCGAATGCGCGATTTTTTCAGCTGTCCTTAAAATATAGCTTCTGATGCCTGAATTGTCTGCAGACTGCTCTGGCGCATGACGGACGGGGCAAGAGTCTGGGCAATGTCGATCTGAGGTGCGAAGATGGTAACCGGGGTAGTTGGCTCCTATCGACCAAAGGGGTAGTGATGTCTGCAAAAAGAGTTGATCAAAATGGATTGACTTCTGCGAACCCGTTCCAATCCGCTCCGTACAGTCGGCGCTCGTTTCTGGCAGGCTCGGCCGCTTGTGCGTTGTCGTTTGCATTACCAGCAGAAGCCGCGCCAGGAAAACGGCCCAATATTCTGCTCATCACGTCCGACCAGCAGCGCAAGGACTCCATGGGTGTGTACCATACCGGCAATAATAGGACTCCGAATCTCGACGCCCTAGGCCGCGACGGTGTGGTGTATGATCGCATGTACGTTGCGCATCCCACCTGCACGCCTTCGCGCGCGACGATCCTCACGGGCCAATATGCATCACGGCATGGCGCGTACACCATCGGCACTACTCTTGCTGAGAACTGCGTTAAGTTCAGCGATCACTTGAACGCCGCTGGTTACAAAACCTATGCTGTGGGCAAAATGCACTTTCAGCCGGTCAGCACTGAGGGTCGTTTCGAAGCGCCCCCGAGGATTTTCGATGAGCAGTTCTGGCGCGAGTTCGATGGTCCATATTACGGCTTTCAATGGACGAGGCTCTTAAACCGCCATTCCAGCGAACCATTCGCCTGCCGGATGCGGTATGGCGTCTGGTTGAAGGACCATGGTCTCAGCGAAGCGGACTTGAAGCGATATTTTCATGATCAAACGGGACGGTGGGATTTGCCGCGCGAAGTGCACTCATCCGTGTTCGTGGCCGACTATGCGATTGAAGCCATTCTTAAACACAAAAGCAGCGACACGCCGTTTTTCGTTTGGGCCAGCTTTCCGGATCCTCACGATCCACACGTCGTCCCTGCGCCTTACGACGACATGTTCGACCCGGAGAAGGTCGAGTATCTTGGCGTGCGTGACGGCGAATTCGACAACCGCCCGCCGATTTACCGGCAGCTCTATGAAAAGGGGAGTCGCGGTCTCGAATTCAATGACCAATTTGGAGTTCCAAGCTGCGGTCCGGCGTCCGCGGCCAAGGCCGCCCAATGGCGGAAAGAGACCGCCATCCACCATGGCATGGTATCGCTGATGGATGAAGAAATAGGCCGAATCATCAAGACGCTCAAGGAAAACAATCTGTACGAAAACACGCTGATCGTCTTCACTTCGGACCACGGCGACTATCTCGGCAATCACGGATTCCACGGCAAGGGCTTTCCTGCGTTCGAAGAGGTTTATAACGTGCCGTTAGTCGTCAAGAATCCGGCGCAAAAAGGCGCAGGAACCCGCAGTCAGTCGATCATCGGAACTTTGGATCTTGCGCCGACATTTCTCGACGCGGCCGGCGTCGCAATCCCGCGCGAAATGCAGGGCGTAAGCGAGTGCGGAGTTTTTAGCGGCTCGAAGGGGTGCGCCCGCGATTCGTTCCTGATCGAAAATCGCGCGGTAGAGAAACGTTTCTACCAGAAGATGATGGTGACTGACCGCTACAAACTGGTTGCCTACATGGATGAGGAGTATGGCGAGCTATACGATCTGAAGAATGACCCGAACCAGTACGATAATTTGTGGGGTTCGCCGGGTCACCGGGAAGTTCAACATTCGTTGTTGGCACAAATCTGCTTGGAGTCGGGCGATTGCAGCAAAGTTAATCCTGAGAAAGCATCGATTCGGGAACTGCTCGCGCTCATGACGAACCAAATCCGGGCCGAGGGACCGGTACAGCCTCGAACCAGCTACTCCTGATCGCTAATTTTAAAAATGGCTGCCAAAAACAACGGCCTGGAGTACAGGCTGCCGAGGCGTAGAGACGAATTTATTTTGGCCAGCCGGAGGTGGAAAGGAGCGGAAGGACTACTGTATCCTTCCGACTCAGCATTACGTGTTGTGGAGAAAAGGCGGTCATGAAGGCGTCGCCCGCGAGAACTTCGGGTAAAAAGCACTGGCCCGAATGATCGAGTGGCGGGGCGGCACATCTCATGCGTGCAGATTCGGACAATGGATTTCCAGCGGATGTACGCGCTATTACCCTGCGGCTTCTTGGCACGTCGGCATACGCCAATCGTCGTAGTTGAGGAATCTCCGAAAAAGGCGGAATTGGCCTTTGTTATTGAGCACTTCGATCCGAACCAAGTCGACGAACTGTCGCACTAATGTTTGAACGCGCTGCTCCAGGCGAGCCAGATCGCCCTCGATCTGCGACTCCATGCGACTCCAGTAGGGGCTTTGTGAGGGCGCTGGTACGCGCAAGGGAAGCCCACAGGTCCACCATCGGACTTCAGCTGCGCCCCGCATTACTACAGCAGGTTTGAGCTTCACAACATCTGCGATCTCAATGTAACGATGGGACCTGATGGGGCCGAGATTATCGCTTATCTTTAGTTTAATGCCGGACATATACGACTACGACGGCTTTCCCCTCCTATTTCCTCTTTAGCGTGGCTGCGGCAATGAGAAGCCGTGAGACCAGAGCGCCGTCCATCGGCCGAAGAAGTACATCAGGACCGACAGAGTCTGCAACCGCCAGCAGCGCCGCCCATTGGCAGGCATGAAGGCCATAACCGTTAACTTTAACAGATAAGAGAAAATGCTAAATGCTAAACTTGCTTTAGTTGAGCGATCGCTCGTGGTACACCTGGGATCTACGGTCAAAAATACGGGGTTGCGCGTGCTTCGCTGCAGCTCTTGATACCATTGGTTGACTCTCGCGCGAGAGCGCGAATGCAGGGAAGCGGAAAGGGCACGATTCCATGGCCGTGCGCTTGAAAGACATTGCTATTGACTTGGGCCTTTCAGTAATTACGGTCTCAAAGGTCCTGCGCAACCACCCGGACATCGGCGAAAGCACTCGCGAGCGCGTCCTCAAACGGATGAAGGAGCTGAACTATCAGCCCAACTTCGCGGCGCGCTCGCTGATCACCGGCCGTAGCTGGACCTTCGGCCTGGTGGTGCCTGACCTGTTGCATCCCTTCTTTGCGCAGGTGGCCAAGGCCATCTCGGTCGAGGTGCGGCGTAAGGGCTACAGCCTTTTTATCTCCTCGTCGGACGAAGACCCGGCGCTGGAGCAGGAGGAGATTGCCAAGCTGGCGGCGCGGCGTGTGGACGTGATGCTGATCGCCTCTTCGCAGGAGGCGGTGGAGAGCCTCCGGCGCATCGAGGAGCAGAAGATACCCTACATTCTTTTGGACCGCCAGTTCAGGGGCTTCGAGTCGAACTTTGTGGGCGTAGACGACGTAGCTGTGGGCGTGCTGGCGACGACGCACCTCATCGAGCAGGGCTGTCGGCGCATTGCGCATATCCGCGGCCCGGAGATCAGCACGGCCACGGGGCGCCTGGAAGGCTATAAGCACGCGCTAGCCGCGCACCAGATGGCTCCGCTAGCGGGCCACGTAGTTTCGATCGGTCCCTCGGGCGACCACCTCGGCGACAAGGCAGGGTACGCGGCCATGCAGAAGTTGCTGACTCGTAAGACGCGCCCCGATGGCATCTTCTGCTTCAACGATCCGGTAGCGCTGGGCGCGATGCGCGCCATCTTTGACGCAGGATTACGTGTGCCCGAGGACATCGCGGTGGCGGGCTGCGGAAACCTCTCATACGCAGATTTTCTGCGCGTACCGCTAACCTCGGTGGACCAGAACAGCAAGATGATCGGCAAGATCGCCGCCACACAGGCGCTGAAGCTGGCCGAGAGCAAGACGCCGATGCGGCCCAAAAGCGCCTTCGTTGCCCCGCAACTTGTCGTCCGCGCCTCGAGTCTGCGCAAGCCGGCTGACCGCTGAAGCAGTCGGATGGCTCCGGCATCCGCGGAATTCCAGAACCTTTCCATAATTTGATGGTTGGATTGTGCAGCCGCCGCGGGATCGCCAGATCTGGTGGCGCCCTTTGCCGGCAGTTGTCGGCACAGATCCCAGGGTGACGGACCGAGTCGCCGTGTGCGCTGAGCATCGGCATTGTCGAAGAGTGTCCTCATTTCCTCAGTCTTTAAGGCATTGGGAAAAGTTCCTGGTTAGCAGCGTTTTCCGTGGAGGCATTCGGTGTGCTATATTGCTTGGGACTTAAAGATTCCGTTAACTGTAGCGGTGCAGGTTTCGGTACTGGGCTTTTACGCGGCTCAGGGAGTTGCCCACCGGCCGATGAGGCGCTGCTCTTAGAGTTGGTCGATGAGTTGGTCTGTGCCGAAGGAGAAGTGTCATGAGGGAAGTCGCGCGGACAACGGCGGCTTCCAGCAACTGGAAGGTTGCTGCAATCAATACGTGAGGAGTCGGAGATGAATCGCAGGGAGTTTTCGATCAAAGCGGCACTGTTCCTAGGGCTTGCCGGTGAAAGTGCGGGGATCGCGCAAGGTGGGCCTGGAGAGGCTTGGACCGCAAGTGGAGCATTGTCCGGCGCATCCACGAAGCGGCTTGAGCGGGTCACCGAGCACGTCAGTATCTATCGCGACGTGGTGAACGTCGGCGTCGTGCGAAAGAACGGGAAGACTCTGCTCATTGATTCGGGAGAAGCATCCTTCCTGAAGAATGCGAACGCGCTGAACCTCGGCTCGATTGATCGCGTGCTTTATACCCATTACCACCGGGACCAATGTACCGGTGCAGCTGCACTCAAAAAGGCCGGTGTGAGCGTCGATGTTCCTGCCGATGAAGCGCGGTTCTTTGACGGTGCAACGCAGTTTTGGGAGCGCGCGGACTCGGTGCTGTACGATCGCATGAACTTTCGGCCGGAGATCATGATTCTGCGGGAATCCGTTGCAACGGATCGCCGGATTCAAGCCGGAGACAGTTTCGACTGGGAAGGGATCCACATCCGCGCAGTGGCCACGCCTGGACATACCGATGGCAGCCTTACCTATCTCGTGGATGTGGACGATACAACGATTGCATTCTGTGGCGATTTGATCTGCGGCACCGGGCAGATCTGGAATTTCTATAGCTTGCAAAAAGGGTTTCCAGGGATGGCCACTGACTACTGGGGATTCGGTGGAACTGCCGCACAGCTTCTTGAGAGCGCAGACAAATTACTGGAGCAGAAACCATCCCTCTTGATTCCCTCTCATGGAGAGATCGTTCACAATCCCAAACTCGCCGTCGCATCGTTGAAAGAAGCGCTGGATCACGTCATGGATAACTACTTCCGCCTGACGGCTTGGCGGATTTATGGAAATATGCATCTGGCAAACTTCAAGGAAGGGGATAGTTCCAAAGCCAGCGTTCCGCTCTTTCCTGCTCTTCCGCCAACGAAGCTTCCAGCCTGGCTGCATACGATTGAAGGGAGCGACACCTCGCACTACGTTGTGGCTGAGGATAAGTCGATCTTTCTCTTCGACTGCGGGTACCATCCGGTGATTGGTTTGGTGGATAAACTCGTCGCTTCCGGCGAGATTTCACGCGTAGATTCGATCTGGATCAGTCACTATCACGACGATCACGACACATCGGTCAACGCTGTGCGCAAAAAATACAATTCTACCGTCTACGTACAAAGAGAGATGCAGGACATTCTTGAAAACCCTCTGGCATACAGCATGCCCTGCTTGTTTCCCGAAAGCATCCATATTGATCACGCTCTTGCGGAAGGAGAGGTATTCGAGTGGAAGGGATACAAGATGACCGCTTTTTACTTCCCCGGCCAGACCCTCTATCACGGCGGGTTGCTCGTTGAGCACGATGGGACGCGGGTGTTCTTTACCGGAGACTCATTCGCAAACTGGGGCATCGACGACTATTGCTCCTATAATCGCAATTTCCTTGGCAAAGATGGAGAAACGGCTGGGTATGCACGTTGCATACGGCGCTTGCTCGAAACCAAGCCAGACCTTCTCTGCGCGGCACATTGGGGCCCGGTGCCTGTCACGCCGGAGTACCTGCAGCGGACTTTGACTCTGTTGCAAGAGCGAGAGACACTGCTGAAACCTCTAGTAGCCTGGGAAGATCCCAACTTCGCTCTGGACCCGTACTGGATCAGCGCTTATCCCTACCGCCAAAGTGTCCTTCCGGGACAGGCTGTCACCATCGAGGCGAGGATCTTTAATCACTCGGACTCGCCGCAGACCGCATTTGCAGAGTTGCGCGCCCCGCAAGGCTGGAAGGTCGCAGACGGAGGTTCGGCCACGATTCCGCCGCACACGGAAGGCCGGATTCGCCTGACTGCAGTTTCCGCGGAGCGCCCTGCATCTCGCCGGGAGGTTCTTGGAGTTGCAGTGCAATTCGGAGATCGAAATCTTGGAGAATTTGCTGAAGCAATCGTTGATTACTTAGTCAAGAGTTGTGGATGAAGTTGCAGTTGCGCTCGTCACAGTTGTTCGGTGCCCTGACCACCACTTCTACACTTACTCTCTGATTAGTCTCAAGACTCGGATCTCCAAACTGATCCATTCCACGGAGCTAGTTATGTCTCTGGCGGTTCCCGCTGTCATCCTTCGCTGCTGCGGAAAACTTTTTGACTTCCGGCAACTCATTACCTCTCGCATTCTCCGATCAATCGGCCTCGCTGGCTTCCCCATTGTCACTATGGCGGTTTTTGCGCCCGGCCAGACAATTCCCGCCGCGGATTTCGGGATGCACGTGAATCCGGGCCCGACCTACCCGCTGAGAGTGCATTTCGGAAACTTTCGGGTCTGGGACGCTGGCTTAACCGTTCAGTGGCAGGGGCTGCAGGTCTGCAACAGCACGGAAACTAACTGTCAATCTTCGCCTCAGACTTATACTTCCCTGAAAACGTTGGCGCTCGATACCCTGTTGACCAACCTCTACGCAGCGGGTATCAAAGATGGCGTGCTGTATACGCTGAACCGCACACCCGCCTGGGCGACTGCCGCTCCTGGCTATTCGGACTGGCAGTCGAACAAGTCATATTCGAAAAACATCTACATCATCCCGTCGGTAAACAACCCTGGCAACTACGTATTTGTTGCGTTGACGAGCGGCACAAGCAGTGGCGCAGAGCCGCAACCGTGGAACCAAACGCGAAACGGCATTCAATCAGACGGGGGCATTACCTGGCAAAATATCGGAACCGTCGGCAATGGAAGTTCTCCAACCCCGTGTAATTATGGAGGTCGAACTTGCCTCGTGCCGCCTGATCTGAATCCGGACGGAAGTGGCGCAAATCATATATGGGATGACTGGGTCGTTCTGATCGCCACTTATGTCAATAACAAGACCTACCTTCAGAGCCATCCCCACATTAAGTACTGGGAGCCTGTCAACGAATGGTTTGTTGATGACACCGTAAATTTCAACCATTGGGGCGGAGGCGAAACCAACGCGACGTTTGCCCAAATGTTACGCATGATGGAGGACACTCGTTGTATCATCACCGGGGCGGGCACAATCCACAACTCCAGTTCACCCGGTAGTTCAATTTCATGCTCCACGTATCTGAAGAGTCTTAAAGCCGCCGGAATTGGGACCGGCAGCGCCATTGACACTGCGGCTTTAATCGTCGAGCCATCGAACGATCCAAATGCGCCGTCCGACATGAGTCTTTCTCAGAATCTCCTATACTGCAATCTCAATCCGACGAAAGATTACGGAAACGCCACGACGTGCACCTGGACGCCAAGAGATGGATCGGTGGCAAACTGTGACTCCTCCTCGTGCTGGGGATCGGCTGCCGTGGATGTCATCAATTATCACTTCTACAATCAAGAGAGTCAGCCAGAGAATACGGCTGCCTGGGTCAGTCATATCAAGGCATTCATGAGCACGGCAGACCAGGCAAAGCCTCTGATCAACGGCGAAGGTGGAACGGGCTGCGCATATCCTCGGGAGGCACGATGCCCATCGAGGCACATTTGGAACGACGATGCCTCGCGGGCCGGTTTTATTCCGCGTTACTACGCTCTTGACTGGTCAGACGGGATTACGGGAAATGGGGCGGGAGGTAACTGGTGGTATGCCTACAGCGGCTCAGGCACCTTGTGCACCCGTTCTGGGACACTACTTCCGGAGGGCAAAGCGTACAACACGACTTATAGCTGGTTGGCCGGCGGAACCCCCGCAGTTCCGTTTTGCAGAAATAATCTGTCTGGCTACCCGAAGACTGTTTATGCCTGCTCCCTCTCGATGACAAATGGTATACATGCGCAGCTCGTTTGGGACTCGCAGTATGGACC
>JASIJX010000638.1 GCA_030049955.1 Acidobacteriaceae bacterium | reverse complement strand
ATGAAAATACCGATGACTTTTCGCGCCGGCGGCACAAGTCTATCCGGACAGGCCATCACCGATGGAATCTTGGTCGATATCGGACGCTATTGGCGTACGGCCCGCGTTGAAGACAACGGACGTTTGCTTCGTGCGCAGCCGGGGGTGATTGGGCAACAGGCAAATCAGATGCTGAAGCAGTACGCCACTAAAATAGGACCGGACCCCGCTTCGATCAGCACGGCGCGCTTGGGTGGGATCCTGGCTAACAATGCGAGCGGAATGTGCTGCGGTGTAGCGCAGAATGCGTATCACACTCTACGCTCAATGACATTTCTGCTGCCCTCCGGCACAGAAATTAACACCGCCGTTTCGGACGCAGATGTTCGCTTTCGGGAAAGCGAGCCCACATTGACGAAGGGACTACTCGATCTGAAAGCAAAACTCGAGGCTAACAAAATTCTCCGCGATCGTGTTCGGGCGAAATATCTTTTAAAGAACACGACCGGTTACTCGCTAAATGCCTTCCTCGATTATTCAACCCCCACCGACATTTTCAGCCATCTCTTAATTGGGGCAGAAGGAACATTGGCCTTTATTGCCGAAGCGGTTCTGGAGACGGTTCCCGAGATGCCAGCGAAGTACACGGGGCTACTCCTGTTTCCCGACCTGTATGCGGCATGCGCAGCAATTATCCCTCTGCGCAACTCGGGGGCAGCGGCGTTGGAGTTGATGGACCGCGCGGCTCTTAGTGCGGTAGAAAACGCGCTCGAAATGCCTGTCGAGATTCGCGGGCTACCCAATTCTGCTGCGGCATTGCTGGTTGAGTTTCGAGCGGAAACTGTTCCCGAAATCAGGCACACTGCTGCCAGAGCGCAAGCCGCAATCTTCGGTTTTAACTTGCTTCGCGAGGCGGTATTTACAACCAACCCCATCGAGCAGGAGCGCTTGTGGCATATCCGGAAGGGCTTATTTCCTTCGGTAGGTGCAGTTCGGGCGAGTGGGACGACGGTCATCATTGAGGACGTGCTCTTCCCGCTGGAACACCTAGCCGACGCGGCCATCGAGCTCAATCGGCTATTTCACAAGCATGGCTATCCTAACGCGCTTCTTTTTGGTCATGCTAAGGATGGCAATCTTCACTTCGTGATCGCACAAGGCTTCGACACCGAACAGGAAGTGGCACAGTACAGGGCGTTTATTGACGACGTCGTGGAATTGGTAGTGAATCGGTACGATGGCGCACTGAAGGCGGAACATGGCACAGGGCGTAATATGGCGCCATTTGTCGAAACCGAATGGGGACCCGACGCTTATTTGTTGATGAAACAGCTCAAGGCGCTCGTCGATCCGGAGAATTTGCTCAACCCTGGAGTCATACTCAACTCGAATCCCGCGGCGCACATCACCGACCTAAAGAAGATACCAGTGGTGGAACCGGAGATTGACAAGTGCATTGAGTGCGGTTACTGCGAACCGAAGTGCCCGAGCCGAGACCTGACTCTTACTCCGCGCCAGCGGATTGTAGTAAGCCGAGAGATGCAGCGGCTAAAGGAGGCGCATGCGCTCGACGCATATGACATTCTCAACCGTGATTTCCCCTATAACGTGCTTGATACTTGTGCGGTGGATGGACTCTGTGCCACGACCTGTCCAGTAAACATCGATACGGGTGCGCTCACCAAACGCTTTCGCCAAATGCGTCACACGGTGTTAGCCAATACACTCGCCCTTATATTTGCCAATAACATATGGCTGATGGAATGGGGAGCGCGATTCGCGCTGGCTGCTGGGCATACCACTCAGATCGTGCTCGGCTCCCAGACTATCTGTTGGATTACGCGCGCTCTGAACAAGATATCCCGAAAGGTGCTCAACGAGCCTTTCTGGCAGTGGTCTACCGAGATGCCTGAGCCGCGGCGCGGCGCACTTCCGGAGCGTTCAAAGCAGGATGCGGCCGCGGTCTACTTTCCTGCATGTCTCTCACGCATTATGGGGCCTCTTCCGGGTGAACAAAGGAAAATGAACATCATGCAGGCGATGCTCCACATTGCTGATCGAGCAGGTGTAAAGCTCTACCTGCCAAAAGAAATCGAAGGCACGTGCTGTGGAGTTCCGTTTTCATCTAAGGGATTTGAGGCAGCGCATAAAGCCGCAGCGAATCACACGATCAAAAAGCTGTTTAGCTGGTCTGATGAAGGCAGATTGCCCGTCGTCATCGACACTACCCCTTGCACATACGGACTCAGGACAGTGCGAGAGTCTCTCAGCCAGGAGAACAAAGAGAAGTTCGACAGACTCACGATAATGGATTCAATCGAATTCATCCATGATCGGCTGCTTCCACAACTACAGCCATTTTTGAGCAAAGTTAACTCGGTTGCGCTTCATCCCGTCTGCTCGGCGATCAAGATGGGGACGACTCCACAGCTGGTCCGGATTGCCCAGGCATGTAGCAACTCTGTGCTTATACCAAATGACGCTGGCTGCTGCGCCTTTGCGGGAGACCGCGGGTTTCTTTTTCCGGAGCTTACAGCAGCCGCATGCAAGGTTGAGGCCGCGCAACCAATAGAAGAAGAACACGACGGATATTTCTCGAGCAGCCGGACATGCGAGATAGGCATGACACGTGCGACTGGCAAGGCGTACCAGTCATACTTGCATCTTCTTAATAACTCTTTGCGCGCGCACCCGGAGGTCAAGCTCGATGAAGGTGAAAGTGAGCTTTGCGAGCAGAGGTAGTGAGACGATCTCGGAGGACAAGGCGCTTGCAATGGCTCAACTACCTCAGTAAGCTGTCAACAATTCACTCGAGGAAAACACAATGAAAGCTGAACTCTCATCCTGATGCCACCGTACGGGACTTTCTTGCGAAACCGATGCCGAACCTGATTGGAGGCCCGGCATGCGTGAGCGCCACCCAGAGGGTCGTGAACCCATCGGACGGGAGCGTTCTCGCCGAAGTCGCGATGGCCGGCGAGAAGGAGGTCGAGCTTGCTGTGACTGCGGCCACGCGGGCCTTTCCCGCTTGGTCAGCCTTGTCTCCCGAGGACTGTGGCCTGGTACTGCATCGCTTTGCAGACGGGCTCGAGGAGCACGCGGTCGAGCTGGCGCATATCGAGTCACTCGACGTGCGGAAAGCCATTACTCTTGCTGAAGGCTTTGACGTTCCCATCTGGATTGAATGCTTCCGTTATATTGCCGATCTTTCGACGCATACGGAGTATAGTGTTCCTCTTAATGTCAAGGGCTTCGAGGCTCGAAGCTGACGAACCCCTTATGGCATATGCGGGTTCATTTTCCCGTGGAACTTTCCCTTCATGCTTCTCTGCTGGAATATTGCTCCCGCGCTTGCTGCAGGCAATACGGTCGTGGTGAAGCCTTCAGAGATTACGCCTCTTTCGACGCTCTTCGCGGCGCGCATCGCATTAGAAGCCGGCTTACCGCCAAGTGTGCTGAATGTCGTTACCGGCACCGGTTCCGAAGCCGGCGCCGCACCCTCGTCCAGTGGCCGAATCAAGCGCATGTCGTTTCACCGGCTCGCCCGAGGTTGGTAGGAAAATTGCAGAACTGAGCGGGCACAATCTTATTCCCTGCAAGCTGGACTTGGGCGGCAAGGGCGCAGCCGTTATGTTCGACCACGTGGATATCGACTCGGCCGCAGCCCAGTTGGCGGCGGCTGTGACGATGAACTCCGGACAGGTCTGCCGTACGGCAACACGGTGGCTGCTTCATGACAAAATATACGATCGCTTCGTAAGCAAGGCGGTGGAAGCGATGCAAAGCATAAAGATCGGTCCAGGCCTGAATCGAGAAACCCAGATGGGCCTCTTGTCAGTCAGAGCCATCGTAGACGCGCACTGCGATATATTGGGCGCGACCTCAACGAGAGCGCCCACGCGATCTTAGGCAGCGCGACGACTCCGCCATCGGGACACGAGAGCGGATTTTATGTTGAGCCAATGCTGCTTGAAGGGCCTGAGGACAATGTGTGCTACCGGGAAGAGATATTCGGACCGTGTGCCTATCTGCTGCGTTTCGAGGATGAAGAAGCCGCTATTGCTAAGGCAAACGAAATCCCCAACGGCTTGGCGAATGGCATTTGGAGCTCCGATCATGGACGCGCGAACCGGGTTGCAGAGCGGTTAGTGGCGGGCAATAACTAGATCAATGCGCACAACCTGTTTTCTTACGGGCTGCCCTATGGCGGAGTCAATGAGCGGCATGGGTGACGGTGTGAACAGTCCGGATACATTTTACGATTATCTTCGGGCTCAAACGATCGCTCGACCATTGAGCTAAAGGAGATGGGCGCACATTGACACCTTATGCGTGCGTAGATGTAGCAGATAGCTTGGCGCATCGGACTGACCTGACCCCATTTTCCGCGATGAAGCCGTTATCGACTGGGCGCCCCGAGGCGGACGAAGCATAGCTCGACGCCGTGCAGAATCGGTCATGCTTCCAGAGTTCGTCCGTGAACTCGCAGCCGTTGTCCAGGGCGATCCTGAGCGGCGCCTTAACCCATTCAACGACAGATGGTAAGCGCAGTCACCATATGGCTGCCATGGGAAGTATCGATCTGCTTTCATAGCAACGCGCTAGCGCGTAAAGTTAGTGACAACCGTCAGGATGCGATTGGAGGCCCATCTGCGAGTTTGTCGCCAACGAAATCGATCGACCAGCACTGGTTTGGAGCGGTGGCCTTTGGAGCGGTGACGGCGCCTTGCGCAACTCGCTGCCTGCGGCCGATCTTCTTCCGCTCCGCGCTGCGCACCTTAAGGTTCTCCTGGCCGTAAAGACGATAGACGCGCTTGACGTTAACCTTCCAACCCTCCCGGCGCAGCAATACGGTCAGCCGCCGGTATACATGACGCAGACGACGCTTCCCGGAACAACAGTCGCAGAACTCGATACGCCTCGATCTCAGCCTGCCTCCGATATTCGGGCGAACTCACTGGCACGGATAGAGATGCACGGATCGGACAGGAATTCCGATCTGAGTTGTGTTCCCAGGCCTGGAAGAACTGGGAAGGAGGCATGCCCCCGCTGGATCTCGATGTTATTTGTATAGACCCGCCTGTAATACCCCCGGTAAAATCCACGCACAGTTTCCAGCAGCATAGCATTGGTGCCGGATGCACAGAGATGAAGGTTTGCAAACAGTGTGACGAGGCCCGTGCAATCATGAGGGGCGATCGGTAAATGGTACGTGTCAGCCAAGATCATGATCTTACGCCCTTCTGTGATTCCACCCGTCCAAATCAAGTCTGGCATGATCACATGCGCAGCTCTCGCCTCCAAGACCTGCCGATAAGCATATCTAGTAAATAATCTCTCGCTCACGGCCTGGGGTACGTGCGTTTCGCTAACCAGCCTGGAAAGGTCAGCGGCGCTGTCCGGCTTCATGATATCTTCCATCCAAAGAATGTTATATGGCTCGAGAGCCTTGGCAATTCGGATCGCGCAATTCAAATCCCAGCGGGAATGACCCTCAATAATGATCTCAATATCGTTACCAACTGCATCCCTGATTGCTTTCACGATATCGAGGCCTACCTCGATATCGCGCGCGGAAATATAGGATCCTGACGGTCCCATCGCGTTGAAGCCGGCAGGTCCCGATACTGCGGCGGCCTTGAGCTTGGGAGCAAAACGGTCCCAAGGCCATATTTTCATGGCCGTGATGCCCTCGGACAACAAATCCCTTGCTAACTCCGCAGGACGGGCCAGGAAGGCTTGCCCGTCGTCATGGAGTTCACTATCGACGCACGTATTGTAAATGGGAATAGTGTCTCGGACCGCGCCTCCGAGCAAGTTGTATATGGGCTGTCCAGTGCGCTGCCCGAACAAATCCCACAAGGCGATGTCGATAGCCGATAATGCTCGCATCTCCGCCCCAGCGTAACCAAAAAAATTGCAATAACTGAAAACCTGGTCCCAAATGCTTTCGGTTTCGCAATCAGATCGGCCCAAGACAAAGGCAGCAATCGCGTCATGGATCACGGCCTCAATTGCGCCGGGGAGATAAAACGTCTCCCCGAGTCCGATGAGGCCGTCCTCTGTATGGACATGCACCCATAGAACGTTGGGCAGATCGCTGTTGCGGATTGTCTCCACCTTAACGATTTTCAACGCCGCTCCTAGTCACGCCAGTTCTAGACCACCAGAAATATTAAGGCGGTTTCCGGTAACATAGGAAGCGGTTTGGCTCGCGAGCCACACAATGCCTTCCGCAACCTCTTCAGGAGTGGTTCGGCGGCGCAAAGGAATATCTATGGTCCGCGACTTAGTATAAGTCTGGAGATCAATGCCCGCGGCTGCGGCGTTGGATTCTTCAGTGAGTCGCTGCATCGGAGTATCCATACGTCCCGGAGCTACAGAATTCACGGTGATTCCATACTCACCCAGATTGGCAGCGGCTGTGCGGGTAATATAATCCACTGCGGCCTTCGAGGTCGCATAGGAAGTGTAGTTTGTCAGCGTCATGCGAGTGCCAGGGCTGGATACGTTGACAACTTTTCCGCCACCGGATTCTTTCATCACCCGGGCTGCGGCCTGAAGCAGAAAAAACAGCGCCCTCACGTTGATCGCGAAAGTCCTATCCCATTCTTTCTCAGTGACATCCAACAGCGCTTCAACCGAGGCGATCGCCGCATTGTTAATCAGGATATCGAGGCGGCTGAGCTCTGCGATCGTTTTTTTAACGATGCTTGCCGCTGCTCCAGGAGCGGCAATATCCGCGGCAATCACACAACAGGCGCCACCTTCAGCACACACCTCTTTTGCGGTGTCGTTCAGCAGTGCCTCGTTTATGTCCACCAGAGCTACGGCCGCCCCACGCCGGGCAAAAGCCAGTGCGGTTGCCTTTCCAAGACCCTGCGCTGCCCCAGTAATCAGAGCAACCTGCCCTTTAAATAGATACCGATCTTCAGTCATAGCCTTCTTAGCCTACCTGGCCTCTCAAAATGTCATTACGCCCGCCGATCAAGTGCTCTCCCAGCGCATTGCTGAACTTTGCTCGCCATTATCCGGATGCTAGCAGTCCGTCATATTCCTGTCAACCAGATTGTAGACAATCATAAGTTCATTGTTGTACGCTCCAGGATTGCGAACAGAATCAGGTCATTGCTCGCACGAAATCGGAGGAAGATCTTGACCTTCCCAAAGAGACTATCCGAACGGATCGTGACAATATCTGGAGGATGCGGCGATATTGGGCAAGCCACCGCACGCCGACTCACCCAGGAAGGCGCGCGCGTGGTCCTGCTGGATCGCGCACCGAAAGAAGCGATCGCATCCGACCTCCTCGACAACCGGAATGTGGGTTACTTATCGTGCGATGTCACCGAGCGCGGATCCGTCGAGTCGGCTGTGCGTGCGGTCGTTGACCTTTATGGGCGGATTGATGTTGTTATTGCCAATGCTGGCATGGTCGCCAATGAACCCTTCCTCCAAGTGGATCCGGCAAATTTAACGAAGACGATGGACATCAACTTTTTCGGCGCCTTCCATTTAGTTCAGTTGGCAGCGAGACGGATGGTTGAGCAATCGGCGTCTCCGCAGGGTATTCGCGGTAAGATTCTGTTTACCGGAAGCTGGGTGCAGGATATGCCATTTCCCGAAGGCACCTCGTACATATCGAGCAAAGCAGCGCTTAAGATGATGGCCATGGTTATGGCGCAAGAGCTTGCGGGGCATGGTATTCGCGTCAATCTGGTAGCGCCCGGAATTGTGTATGCCGGGTTGAGCAAAAAGCTACATGACGCCGACTCCACTTTTCGGG
>JASIJX010000637.1 GCA_030049955.1 Acidobacteriaceae bacterium | reverse complement strand
GAAAGCCGAGGCCCATGATGATCGCAAGCGTCGCAGCCGCACTCGCCAGGCGCTCGCGGGTCTTGCTACAAGGCAATGTGGACCTCCTCACCGGCATACATTACGGTTCGTGTCGCGCGGCCATCTTTGCAGATCAGAATAATGCGATATTCCCGGCTCGCGACCATTCCGGAAAAGTTCCCCACGCGCTTCGCGATAGTCAGCTTTCCTTCCTTTTCCGACCAGAGTAATCTGACTAGAGCGAATGCCCCGCTCTCATATTCGTACCCGTCTCCGGAATCTTCGTAAACAGTAAACTGTGCATCCCGGCCCGTGAACACCCGAATCTCATAGGGTGCTTCAGGCCGCTGGCCTGTGAACTCTACAACATCGCTCATCGGAATGATCGATCCCTCTGGCACAAAGAGCGGCATCGTTTCAAGCGGAGCATCTGTCTCGATCCTCTGCCCACCTTCATAGAGGGCATCTGTCCAGAAATTGAACCAGCGCCGGCCCGCAGGGAGATAAACGCTCCTGGTATATGCCACGTTCCTTAACGGGCGCGACTGCGGCGCGTAATACATTGGGCGCGTCACCGGACAAACCAGAAGCGACGGCCCGAATAAATATTGATCAAGCAGATCGTGCGTCTTCGAATCGTGTGGAAATTCGAGCGCAACGGCCCGCATCATCGGGCTGCCCTCGCGCGTAACAGCAGCGGCCAGCGAATAGATATACGGCATCAGTTCGTAACGCAGACGAATATACCGCGCGATAACGTCGTAAAACGGTGTGCGCTCCTCACCGAAGCGCCAGATCTCCCGCGCAGCATCTGTGCCGTGCGAGCGAAACATCGGAAGGAATACTCCATACTGCAGCCAGCGCGTGTACAGTTCCCAGTAGCCGCGGTCCTGGCATCCGCGGTCGTTCGGATCGGGCGCCAATGCATTTATATCGGTCAACCCGCGGCATCCATCAGTGAAATCGCCACGCCAGAACCATAGCGATGCATCGTTGCTCACGAAGAACCCGCCGATATCCACCGTCCAATATGGCTCGCCCGACGCGCAAAAGTTCACGCCTTCAGGGATGCAGCGGCGCAGCGTCTCCCAGGTAGCGGTAATATCTCCATTCCATGTGACGGCTCCGTAGCGATGCTGCCCGGCATAAGCGGATCTCGTGAGATTCAGCACTCGCTTATCGCTTGTAGCGGCGCGCTGGCCTTCGTAGATTCCCTGCGAATGCACGAGAGAATACGCGTTGATCTCGGCAGCATCCAGATACCGCTTGGCTTCCTCTGTGTTTCTCGCCAGGCGAAGATGTGGCTCCGGCTTCATTGCACCGTGCCAGTCAGATTCGAACGGCTCTGTACAGTCGCACCACCAGGCGTCAACGCCCTTTGAGAATAGTCCGCGCTCGGCCTGTTTCCAGTAGAGGGATCGCGCCTCGGGCAGGAATGCATTGTAGGTCGACTCGTTGCCGAGCATGAGATTGTGGCCGAGCAACTCTGTCTGGTCCGGGCAGCCGCCCGTCATGATCGACCAGATGGACACCATCAGCTGCGCATTCATCTCATGGAGTTCCGAGATGAAGGCTTCCGGATTGGGAAAGCGGGCAGGATCGAGCGACTTCTGCCCCCAGCCCTGGCCGTTCGGCCACGATTTCCAATCGAGCACCACGGCGTCAAGGGGGATGTGCCTCCGCCGGTATTCGCGGACAACATCGATCATCTCCTGAGCCGTCACGTACCGTTCTTTTGATTGGATATAGCCGAAGGCCCATTTCGGCGGCAGCGGCGCCGCTCCGGTCAGCCGATAGTAGCCACGCATCACCTCATCGCAGGCGCCGCCTGCAATGACGTAATAGTCGAGCTCATCGACGGCATCTGCCCACCAGTAGGAGCCGTGGGCATCGTCATGAAAAGTCATCAGCGAACAGCAATCGAGGAGCACACCATAGCCACGCGACGAAATCAGAAACGGCACGACAGCCTTCAGGTTCTGCTGATAAAGCTCGCGGCTCTTGCCCCGAAGGTTGCCATAACCCTCTTCATGAGAGCCGAGCCCAAAGAGTGCTTCGTCCGGGGCAAAGCAAAACTCCAGCTTCGCCTCGAAGACGTTGCGGTCGAAAACCTGCTCGCAATCGGCGGCTGCTGCGCGCACGCCATCTACATGGCTCGCGGTGACAACGGACGCGTCCTGTGCGAATACATTTCTGAAGAGTTTTTTCGGAGCCAGCCATTTGCCTCCGCGATCCGGTTCGCGAGTTAAAAGCCTCCCCTCGGCGTCGTGATAGCTCAACGCCCCGGATTGCTTTTGTACCTTCACAGTCAGCGCGGAAGTGCTCAACGAATATGCCTGATCGTCTTCGCTCTGATCGAACTCGACCCTTGTCTTCCCTGAGGTCACGATGCGGCTGGGACGGTCCTGGAATGGCCTGCCCTCTGTGTAGGTGACGCGCACTGACGAGGGGCTGCAGAAGGCGATCCGCAACTGCTTCGGGCCAAACTCGAAGACGGCAGCTCGATCGGCTCGCCTCAGAATGAATTGACTTTGCGCCGCAGTCGCTGTATTCATAGACGCGCAGTTGCCTCCATTCCTCGCCAGCGCGCGGCAAGCTCGTTCTGGACCATCGCCTCATCCCGCTCGTAACGCCCGTAAAAGAGCACCGGAATCATTGCGAGCGCATAAACCGCTGCTGGCAGCCAGATGCAACTCAGCACAATGCCCCTTAGCGCATGCGCTGTCTGCGCCGCGTTGGGAACATAGCCGTACCAATTCATAATCCACGCCGGCAGAGCGCCACCCAACCCGCTGCCGGCCTTCAGGCAAAAGGACGCGCCAATCGCCATCAGAAATCCAGAGGCGCGGACGCCGCTTTTCCACTCGCCGTAATCCACGCTGATGGCCAGGATGGAGAACGGCAGCGCCATGGCTACTCCACTCGCGAGGAACCCTACAGTCCAGCCCGCCATTACCAACGAGATGGAGTGACTCTCCGTACCATTGAAGACGATCACCTGTCCCAGCACGGAGCCAGCCAGGCCCAGCACCCATACTGCTTTTTTTGACGTAAGCCGGCAGAAAAATGGGAGAAGCAGAATACTTGCCAGAGAGACAACGTCGAGACCGTTTGCCAAAGACACTAGAGCGGCACGATGCAGAACGTATTGGAAATAGAAGGGAGCCGCAGAGATTCTCGCAATGAAGGCAATCCAGAAGAACAAGCTACTAATGAAGGTGATAATCCACGGCATATTACCGCGCAGCGCGGCAATGCTCTGCCGGACCGACAACCGTTGGCGCTGCTGCTGCACTGTCTCTTTAAGGTTCCGGAAGGCGATCAGAAACATCAGAATGCTGCCGGTTGCGTACAGACACATCACCCGCAGGAAGCCTGTCCTATCATTGCCGTGGCCGAGGCTCGCTACCAACGCGAGAAGCGTAAGGTTCACGAAGAGCACGCCGAATTTCGATCCAAACATCCGGAACGTCGTCAGGGTCACCCGTTCCTGCACGTTCTGCGTCAGTTCTGCGAGGATTGAAGAAACCGGCGTATTGATGCCTGTATAAAGAATGCTGCAGGCCACGTAAGTGCAGGCAGCGTATATGATCTTGCCTCTTACGCTGAGATGTGGCGTGTAAAAGGTCAGAATCCCCGAGATTGCGAATGGCACGCAAAGCCAGAGGAACCACGGGCGGCATTTACCCAGGGGGCTGCATACCTTTTCAAAAAAAACTCCCCACAGGGGAGCGTCCATCGCATCGATGCAGCGCGCTATGAGCAGAATGGCTCCCGCCGCCGCTACCGGTAATCCATAAACATCCACATAAAACTTCAGCAGATAAAAAGAGATGACGCAGAAGATCAGCTGGCCGCCAATCTCTGGCGTCATGTAGCTGAAGCGCGTGATCATTACGCCTTTTTTCATAGAATGCACGCGTGTAGCTGCATGCCGCGGCTGTATCCATGGTGCTGCAAGTTGGGCAATTGCCGTCCGAATCAGAATAAGGCTTCAGCGCGGAATTGCCGGCGGAGGTGGACGCGATGGCGCTTCTTAGGCAGGAACAGTCTCCCTTTGCGGAAACGGACCGTAGGCATCTGCGGAATCGGAGTCGTGATTGTAGATATTCACTCCGTCGCTCAGAAACGGTGTTGCCATCGCCCAGGGCTTGCCGTCCGGACGCAGGATGGGCGCTGGGCTGTACTGAGGCAGATAGACGCGCCGCATCCGATCCGTGCGATTCGGTCCGCTTCGATGCAGGACGAAGCTGTCAAAGGCCACGATGCTGCCGGCCGGCACGATTAGAACATCGCCTGGATCGCTGCCTTGATAGCCCACCAAATCGTTCGTGCCGTTTTCCTGGACATGGTCGATGATCCGTTGCTTCGTTCCGCCCCGCGAGTGCGGCAGCAGGTAAACGGTGCCATTCTCTTCGCTCACATCATCCAGGGTGCACCAGCAGGTCACATAAGGTTTGTGCACCGTGGTCGGGTCGTACCACTTCACGTAGCCGCTGTCTTGATGCCAGGAGAACTTCATCCCCTGCTCAGCGCCTTTGACCACCCACTGCTCGTGGAAAAGATAAGCGTCGGGTCCTAC
>JASIJX010000109.1 GCA_030049955.1 Acidobacteriaceae bacterium | reverse complement strand
TCCGCGTGATGGAGTGCTGCAATCATGTCATCGAAGCCCTGGGCATACAGCTTCTGGAATGTGCTCTGAGAGAAATCGGCATCGGCAAAGCAGAATTGAGGTTCCTGGTCGTTGTGTTCCAGCATGAGCTGGCAAAGTTCCAGGTGCGCGGGTTGCTTCCCTTTGGCCATTTCGGCCAGGCACCTGTACTTGTAGCGCTCGACCACAATCTCGGCTGCCTTCTTTCGCGAACCGAACTCGATACATTTCTGACGCCACAATACGTCATCAAGACTTTCCGGAAGAACATCGTTCTTGCGGTCCCACAGGTCAATGAGAAAAACCAGCGTGTCCTTCTTCGACTTGAAAAGCTTCCCTGCCAGAACCTCGATCGGCGTGTTGCTGGAAACGCCGCCATCGAAATACCATTCGTCGCCGATCTGGATGGGCGGAAATGCCGGTGGGAGTGCGGCACTTGCCCGCACGTGATCTGCGTTCAACGGCATCTCCCAAGAGTTGAAGAATTCTACTTCTCCATCGCAGACGTGTGTGGCTCCAAGGCTCAGGCGGGCGTTGAGCGGATCGTCCAGTGCATCCCAGTCCACATGTCTGTTTAGCGTTTCGGCCAGGCGCCCGGTGCCGTAAAAGGCCAGTTCGTTCCGGTCGAGTTTGCGGAACCACTGTTGCACCCAGGGATTACGGAATGGATTCAATACACGCGACGAGAAGAAATTCGCCTGCCCTTGTGGATTGAAAGCCATCCATGTCCAGTCCGCATATTTGGTTTCCAAAGCTGCGTGCCAGTCTTGCCATGGCCAGGGAAGCCATGCCGCCACAAGGCTTGTGTAGTCATATGGTGGATACTCCGGCGAGAGAATTTCGTTCCACAGAAGCTGCAGTTCACCAACAGCATCGCCGCTCATAGGGGCCGCGATTACGGCGGCGTTGATGGCTCCGATCGATATGCCGGCGATCCATTCGATTTTGTTCTGGACTTTTGCGCACTCGCTCTCGAGCGCCTTAAATGCGCCAACCTGGTAAGCTCCGAGGGTGCCACCTCCCTGGAGCATGAGGACAATTTGCTTGCCTTTCAAGTCAAGTCCTCGATCGTCAGGTTCTCGACCGCCAAGGCCTCGGTCATGCGAGAGATTCGCGACCGATTTATCGCGCTTAGATTGTGGTTGTTCCATGGCGTCACCTCGAATTCGGGGACGGGGAACGCCTCGCAATTCACTCCGCCACGCCGTCCGTCACTTGTGCGCAGTCCATGCGCAGCGTTCCGTTATCGTTGAACACAAGCCCATAGAACCGGAAGACTCCATCCACGCCGATCGAATTCGAATTCAGCGTCTGCGTGTTGCTGTCGGCGTAGACTACGACCGTGTTCGGGTTCGTCAGCAGCGTGGTCTGTCCCGGCTGCACTGCAAGGTTCGGAAACAGATCGTAGGGGGCGAGCGTTACGGTGTACATAGTGAAATTCCCTACGCTCGAAACTGAGCTCACTGTGCCATTAATTGTCTGCGGCAGAAGTTCGACCGTCGTCATCGGTGCCGGTGTGGGCAAGGATTGGATTGCCCCATGCACACTGAAAAAGATGTTCTGACCGTCAACCACATTTGCCGCATTGAACACCGGGGTAAAGGGAAGGCTCTGCAGATTGGCGAATTGACCAGTCACTTGAAAGGTCGCACTATCGAAGCCGTATAGCCCCGATACCGATGTTAGATCGCCGGATTGTCCCACTTGAAGTGCATCTGTTACGGGAGTTGTTAAGCCGTATCCCGAGGGATACACGACGATCGGCGGTCCGTAGGCAGTGTCAAGGTTGGAGGTATTCGCGTCCGGGACTTCTACCCGCGTAGCTAGCAACGAGCCATCCGACTGGATGTTTACATCCATGTCTACGGGCATGCCGACTGCCAGCTGCGAAGCATTGCCGATTCCCTGGAATGCCGCGCTGCCGTTCAGGCTAACCTGCCAACTCGGTGGATACCCTGCATTCACGCTGTAATCGGCCGTGGCTGTAAAGCCGCTTCCGCCGGCGTTAATGGAAGAAATAATGCCGCGCAGGCTCTGCATTCTGCCGTTGGCGGTGTTTGTTGGCTGCTCGGCAATCGACAAAGACGTGAGATTGAAGACGGGCGTGACGGTCACCGTGTCCGTCAGGCTTGATGAGCAAGGACCGTTGAACGGAGCCGATTCTGCGACTTGAAGATTCAGCACGATCCCCATCGCCGCTCCGGCAATCGTGATGGGCTGCGGCAGATTCACTTTAAAGGCGCCTGAGCTATCTCCAAGCGCTTCGTTGATGATAAGCTGTCCGGAATTCTGGCCGGCGCACTCCGGAATCGCCGATTCTCCGATTGCCTGCGCTGACGTGTAGGTGCCTTGCGGAACGGTCACTGTCGCCAACGGTTCGACCGTGCCATTCACGTGAATAAAATCATCGCTGACCGGCGCGGACAGAACTGTCACCGTCTTGCCCGACTGATCCACGAGCGTTAGATTGGTCAGCGTTACTGAGAATTCCGACAGCTGGTCGTTAGCCGTGCTCGAAGCCAGAAGAACAACAGTCGTATTTCCAGTAAAGGTTGATCCGGTTCCGTTGCTCCCACTGCTGCCGCCGCAGCCGACGGCAAGCGTAGCAACAAGCAAAAAAGAAAATGCGATCGATGGTTTGCAAAGACCAGAGACAAGGCAACTGACAGACGAAGAATCGGCGTTCATACCCCTCCTCGTTTGCAGAACACTTCCGACCGGATGGCACCGGAACTAAATTGAATGGCCGGATCGTGCTGGCCCGACCTTACCCTTTTGCTGCTATTCCTGAGACGATGATTGCGTGAAAAAGACGTAGTCGACTGGTGAAAAAACGTTCCGATCAGCCTGCGCGGGTCACCGGATCCGCGGCTTCCCTGCTTTCGATCTCGTCGCTCTCGGCGGCCACTGAAATTCCGTAGACCCTTCCGCGCCTGGGGTTGTGCACCAGGGCCGGGCGGAAACACGCGATGCAGGTTCCTGCGGGATGGCGGACGCTGGGGTAGACGATGCCGCTTGATCCTGAAACGAGAAGCAAATTCGCCAGCGCCTGCGGAGCCGCATAGCACTGCGGAACCGGGCCGGGCTTGAGGCAGTCTGTCTGTTCCGCTTCGTCGAGCACATGGAAACGGCCGGCGAAATCCGCGAGGAAGTCGGCATAGTCAAAAGTCTGCCGGCCTTTGAAACGGGCTTCGCGGAGGAATCGGCGCTTGTGAAACGCTACCTCGCGAATGGAGGTGTCGAGTTCGAGGCCGGCATACCAGGCGCCGCGACGCGCGTCGTTGAATCTGCCGCCGTGCGGGCCGGGATGCGTGAAGGCCGCGTTGACGATGTGCGCCTCAGGAACCTGGTAGACCAGCTCAAGCGGGCTGATGCCCGAGTTCCCTCCTCGCTCGCCTATCTTGCGCTCGTTGGTGGCCGCGTCCAGTTCGCTCAGGTCCGAAAGGGTTTTGGCGGGCAGCGGGAGCGTCTCGAGTACGCTTCCGGTTGTGAACTTGGTTGGGATGAGGCGGTGGGTTTCGCGATGGTCAAAATTCTGGAGGTGGGCCACCTATCGCCCGCCTCGCGCGGCATCGAGGAGGCTGCGGACCTCGTGGAAGCCGGGGATTCCGTTGCGGATAACGTATTCGATCGGAGTTTGGCCGCCGAAGAGGATGTTGTCGTTCGACTGGGTCATCCAGCGGTTCGCCCACTCCTCGGGCAGCAGGATGTGGAGAGCTTTGTAGATGCCGACAATATAGGAGATTCGCGTCAGCTCGTCCTGGCGCAGCGTTCCCGCAGCCGTCCTAAGTTTGTACAGAGTGGACCGCGGAACGCCTCCGAGCAGCTCTCCGATCTTCTCCTGCGAAAGTCGCCACTTGTCTGCGATGGCGAAAAGCCCGTCCACGGCTGACTGGCTCAGACGCTCCCGGGTTTCAAGTCGGCTCAGGTCGGGCGTTGCGTCGAATTGAAATCCGGCGGGGGCGAAGGTGGGTAGCGTTGCCATTGGCTTTACCCTCCTATAGGTACATTGTAAACCAATTGTCTCGATTTGTACGGTTTTGTGTTTATATAGAAACATAAAAAATCCAGACCTGCGAATCCAGCCAAATAGAAAAAATTACCTTGCCTATGCGATAGGTCTCACTTAGAATCCGCAGCTATCGTCAGCACACAGGAGGTCCAGATGGGTTCAAAAGACGTGTTCACTGTTCCCGGGGGCCTGGCCACAGAAGGCGAGCTCCTGGGCTCTGCAGAAGGGGTTGGGGTGCAGGCTGGCCTCTACACCTTCATCATTGACTCCTTCAGAATCACTGAAACTCGCTCACTCCACGACGACACGGACTACGTCTCGCTCGCTGTTGTCGTGGGGCAAAACCCGCCAATTTCGGTACCGACGAAAGCAATGGGGAATGTCGATAATGGGACCCACGAGGTGAACCTGTACGTCCCTAACGTTGCGGTGGGCCCCAATGATGCCGTGGCGTTTAGCTATTCCATTTTGAACAGCGGCTACAGCGCGGACCTGCTCGAGCAGTTGCTTCAAAAGGCCATTAGTTCGGCAGCATCGAAGGGCGCGAGCGCGGCCGCGGCTGCGATCGTGGGCGGGCTTGTAGGCGGACCCCTGGGATCGGTTCTCGCCACGGTTGGAACGGCGGCTTTCGGATGGGTGGCTGGTGAGCTCGAGGGAATCATCTTTCCGGATTGCGACGGTGTGGTGGCGGGCGCCGATCACGCCTTTACCGGTGCGCAATTGGCTGCCCAAACCGCGGGGGGCAAGGTGATCACTACTACCGAACTCAACAAGGGCACCAACTCGCCCGATGGATGCGGGGGGAATTCAGTCTATTACGTCACCTGGTCGATTTCGACACAACCGCCATCCGCTTCAGAAGGCGGACCAATTGGCGGTGGAGGACAACCGGGTACTGACCGTCCTCCGCATCGCGTGGACTGATCGCGACAACCCTTGCCACGGAGCTCCGCGCGGATTGCAGCTTCGGAGCAAGACAAAAGCAGGAAAAGCCCACTGTTCATATGGTGGGCTTTTCTTTTGCCGGCGTCGCCAGGTGCTAATTCCGGATCTCTGCGAGTAGCTCTTCGACTTCGGCCTTTTCCTCGGAGGTGAGTGTGAGCAGAGGCGACCGCGGTCGACCACCGTAGTAACCGTTGAAGTCACAGGCGTACTTCACTCCAGCGATGCCCAGCTCACCGATGATGCGCAGGTTGGGTCCGGCGATGCGTTTCTGCTTTTCTTCAGCCAGCTTCAGGTCGTGGTCCTTCCAGGCGAGATAGACCTCCTGGCAGGCCTGTGGCGCGCAGGCGGCGAAAGCTAATATGCCGCCGGTGGCGCCGGCCTGGAGCGACTGGAATAGAGTGGCGCCTGAACCCGAGAGCACCTGGAAACCGACTTCCTTTGTGCGCGTTTTGATGGGAACAGCCGGTGGCGCTGTGGCGACGGCTGCGCCGCCTGCCAAGTCGCCTGCGGAGACGAAGCTGCCGGCCTGCTCCGGCGCGGTCTTGAGCATGCGGCTGGTGACGGCTTCGAAGACCGGCGTGACTGTGACGGTCCGGCGCGGCGCATTCTTTGTCGCTTCCACCGCCGCGCTGATCCGCTCCACGCTGCCGCTTGAATCCTTGATAGCGATAATGTTCGCGTGGCCGGCGAGTTCGGCGACCACTTCAACAGGGATCTGGTAGGGGACGCACTTGGGAATGTTGTAGAGCACGACCGGAAGCGGCGAGCGGTCTGCCACGCTGCGGAAGTAATTGAGCACAGCGGCCGAGGACAACTGCCCGGCGTAGTAACTGGGCGGACGAACGAGAACGGCGTCGTATTTGAACTGCGCGGCGGTTTCAGCAAGAGCCACAGTGGCCTTCACGCTTTCGCGGCCCACGCCGGCAATGAGCACTTTTTCCGGCGCCGTTGCCTCGGCCGCAACTTTGAGCACCTCGGCCGATTCGGCATCGTCGAGCATGACGGCTTCGCCGGTGGACCCGAGAACAACCATGCCGGCGAGCAGGCTGCGCGAGTAGTGCGCCATATTGGCTTCGAGTTTGCGCAGATAGATGCGCTCGTCCGGATAGAACGGCGTGGTAACCGCGGCGAAGATCCCTTCCATCAGCATGCTTTTCATTGTAGAGCCGGAGACAAAGTTACCATTCGCTCCTGGGCTGTTCCTTTTTGAAACATTCCCTTTAGTACCGTTCCCTACCAGATTTGGCTCATTGTCATCCTGCCGGTAGAGGTGTATGGTTGAGGGACGCTTGACAAACAACTCTTTACCAGGGCCGCGCCATCGCTGATGGCCCTCTACTGAATCGATTTCGCAGTTCCGTTCGCTGTTTGATTTTTATTCCGTTGCCGAGGGATCTGAACTGTGGCTTTGCCGTTTCGCGGAAAGCAACTCATTGTGAGCCTCGTGGGAGCACTGCTGTTTGTGCCCCGTGATCTGTTCCTTGGCGAGGCGTTCGCGTTCAGCTTTGGGGTGCATAGTTCGCTGTGGGCGTGGGCCTTTGATCTGGCGGCCTTCTGGGGCCAGCTCCTGGGCATCCTCATCAGCTTCTTCAAGCCGCGGCTGGGCGGCGTTTGCATCCTGGCCAGTATTGGGGCGAGCATCGCCATTCGATTATCGATCGAGGTTGCCGTAGTCTACGGCCCTGCGCGATGGAGCGCGGCCATGTGGCTGCATACCGCGCCGGGATTGCTGAAGACTGCAGGCCTGTTCTGGGCCGCGCCGCTGGTGCTTGCGCTATTGCTGCTGCGCCCGGTGCCGGCAGTGGAACGTGCCGGCGCCGAGACGCAAGGTTAGCGAGCGCGCGCCGGCGCGAGGCTTGCTGCGCAGTTGACTGGACGTCTAGCGCCGCTGAGCGGCCGCTGCCCGGTGCAACTCCTGCAGTGCATTTACAGAGACGCGGTGCCGCTGCATGGCGGCGATGCCTTCGGCCGCTGCCTGCGCTGCGGCCAGCGTGGTGATGGTGGGAACGCGCGCCAGCACAGCAGCACGACGGATGGACTTCTCGTCGAAGTACGGATCCTGGCCGTGCGGCGTGTTGATGATGAGCTGGATGCGCTCGCCCTTGATGAGATCGACCGCGTTCGGCCGGCCCTCCATCACTTTGAAAACGCGCTCGACGACGAGCCCGGCGTTTTCGAGCGCGTCAGCTGTGCCCTGCGTGGCAACGATCTTGAAGCCGAGGTTCACGTAGCGGCGCGCCAGCTCGATGGCGGCCGGCTTGTCGTGGTCGTTGACGCTGAAAAAGACGGTGCCGCCCGTGGGCAGATACTGCCCTGCGGAGAGCTGCGCTTTGGCGAAGGCCTCGCCAAAGTTCGCGGCTACGCCCATCACTTCGCCGGTGGATTTCATCTCTGGGCCGAGCACGGTGTCAACGCCGGCGAACTTGGACCATGGGAAGACCGGCGACTTGACGTAGTAATGCGAGCCTACGTCGAGGTCTTTTCCGGTGGCAACCTGCTCGGGCAACAGCTCACGCAGGGTGCGGCCAGTCATCAACCGTGCGGCAATCTTGGCGAGCGGTACGCCGGTTGCCTTTGAAACATAGGGCACGGTACGCGAGGCGCGCGGGTTAACTTCGATGACGTAGACCTGGTCATTGCCCTCAGCGTCGCGCTGAATGGCGAACTGCAGGTTGACCAGTCCGACGACCCTAAGCGCCAGTGCGAGTTTGCGCGCGTAGGTGCGCAGTCTATTCAGTGTCTTTTCGCTGATGCCGACGGCGGGCAATACGCATGACGAGTCACCGGAGTGAATGCCGGCTTCCTCGATGTGCTGCATAATGCCGGCGATGACGACATCCTTGGAATCGCAGAGCGCATCGACGTCGACTTCGATTGCGTTCTCGAGGAAGTGGTCGATGAGCACCGGCCGCTCCTGCGAGTATTCAACCGCCTCGCGCATATAGCGCGTGACTGCATCGGCGTCGTATGCGATGACCATGGCGCGGCCGCCGAGCACGTAGCTGGGCCGAACGAGCACCGGGTAGCCGATCTGTTCGCCGACGGCGAGCGCTTCTCCAACGCTGGTGGCCGTGCCGCCGCGCGGCTGCGGAATCTTGAGTTCCTCGAGCAGCTTGCCGAATTGCTTGCGATCTTCGGCGAGGTCGATGGACTCGGGCGAGGTGCCGATGATGGGCACGCCGGCGGCGCGCAGGCGCTGTGCGAGATTGAGAGGGGTCTGCCCACCGAACTGGACGATCATTCCAATCTTCGCGCCCGACTGCGATTCGTGGTTATAGATGGCGAGCACGTCTTCGAGCGTGAGCGGCTCAAAGTAGAGGCGGTCGCTGGTATCGTAGTCGGTTGAAACCGTTTCAGGATTGCAATTCACCATGATGGTTTCGTAGCCGTCGTCTTTAAGCGCGAAGGCCGCGTGGCAGCAGCAGTAATCGAACTCGATTCCCTGCCCGATGCGGTTCGGCCCCGAGCCGAGGATGATGATCTTCGGCTTCGACGTCGGCGGCGCTTCGTCTTCTTCGTCGTAGGTCGAGTAGAGATAGGGTGTCATCGACTCGAACTCGGCTGCGCAGGTATCGACGAGCTTGAAGACGGGGCGAACGCCGTTCGATTCGCGCAGTTCCCTCACCTGCTTTACGCCCGCGTGGCCTTCGAGCTTCCACTCGGTGGCGATGCGCTCGTCACTCAGGCCGAGGCGCTTGAGCCGCCGCAAGTCCTCCGCGCTGATCTCGTTTGGTGAAGTCTGCGCAATGGCCATCTGCGACTGCGTAATTTCGCGAAGCTGATGCAGGAACCAGGGGTCCATGCGCGTGAGCCGCTGCACCTCGCGCACGCCCATGCCGCGCTCGAAGGCGAAGCGGATGTAGGCAAGGCGCTCCGGGCGCGGAGTGACCAGCATCTGTGTGAGCCGGCGCGGATCGAGCAGGACCTCGGCGCCGGTCTTCTTGCCGGTCTCAAGCGAGCGCCAGGCCTTCATCAGCGCTTCCTTGAAGGTGCGGCCGATGGCCATGACCTCGCCGACTGACTTCATCTGCGGCCCGAGAGTATCGTCTGCGCCGGGGAACTTCTCAAATTGCCACTTGGGAATCTTGACGACGACGTAATCGATGGTCGGCTCAAAGCAGGCCGGCGTTTTGCGCGTGATGTCGTTGGGGATCTCGTCGAGCGTATAGCCCACGGCAAGCTTTGCGGCGATCTTCGCGATCGGGAAGCCGGTGGCCTTTGACGCCAGCGCCGAGGAGCGCGAGACGCGCGGGTTCATCTCGATCACGATCATGCGGCCATCGAGCGGGTTAATGGCGAACTGCACATTCGACCCGCCGGTCTCGACGCCGATCTCGCGCATCACGGCGATGGCCGCGTCGCGCATCTTCTGATACTCGCGGTCGGTGAGCGTTTGCGCAGGCGCGACGGTGATGGAGTCGCCGGTGTGCACGCCCATGGGATCGAAATTTTCAATCGAGCAAATGATGATGACGTTGTCGGCGAGGTCGCGCATCACCTCGAGCTCGTACTCCTTCCAGCCGAGCACGCTTTCTTCGATGAGGCACTCGTG
>JASIJX010000013.1 GCA_030049955.1 Acidobacteriaceae bacterium | reverse complement strand
GTGACGCGCGTGGGCGAGGGGCCGTTCCCGACGGAGATTCATGATTCGTCGGCCGACGTGCTTCGCGCGCGGGGGCAGGAATATGGCGCGGTGACGGGACGGCCGCGGCGCTGCGGGTGGCTGGATATTCCGCAGCTTCGCTACTCGAACCAGGTGAATGGGGCCGAGTGGCTGGTCGTGACCAAGCTCGATGTGCTGGACGAGCTTGAAGAGATTCCGGTGTGCGTGGGCTATGAGATTGACGGCAAGGTGACCGACGAGATGCCGGCCGATGTGCAGGGGCTCGAATCAATCAAGCCGCGATATACGACGCTGAAGGGCTGGCGCCAGCCGACCGAGGGAATCACCGAGTATGAAAAGCTGCCGACGGCGGCGCGCGAGTATCTGCGCTTCCAGGAACGGGAGAGCGGCGCAAAGATCGGCATGATTTCGACCGGGCCGGATCGGGAACAGACGATTCTGCTGCCAGAGTTTGCGCAGGCGCTCAAGACCATGAGCGCGTAGCGCGGGCGATGGGCGCATAGTGGGGTTGCGGGCATCATTTGGGGCGGGTGGGCATCATCTAAGAAACCGGCGGAGAGATAGCCACAGGCGGGATCGTAGCCGGAAAGGAAATTGCCCGAATTATGGTCAGTTTCGTAGCGCGTTTCAAGTTTGCGCCCGAGGACCGCACCGAGATTGCGGCCATGCTGGCGTTGCTGGCTACCGAGAGCCGGCGCGAACCCGGGTGCCTGGCGTATGTGCCTCACCAGGTACAGGATGATCCAGATACCATCCTGATTTATGAGCAGTATCGTGACCCGCAGGCCCTGGAGGCGCATCGGGCGTCCGAGCACTTCAAGAAATACGTCGTGGGCGGTATCTTGCAGAAAATGAAGGACCGGCAGCTCGAAAACCTTATTGCTCTCGTTTAGATCGTCTGCGGCGTCCAAGCAGGGATGGCAGCTTTCAGGTCTTTCCCCGACAACGCGGACTACACCGGCCTCGTCGAACCGGTGACGGAAGATGCGTTCGTGGCAGGACCAGTGTTGACCGGCAGGTCCATTGGGGACTACCATCCCGATACGCTTATGCCTCAATCTTTTTCCTTCCTGCCCAAGGGCGCCTGCAGCAGGGCGGCTCTTGCAGTGGCTGCTTTCGGTCTTGTGTTCGCTGCATCGGCACTGCCGGCGCAGGCGCACACTCCCATGCCGAGAGCCGAGCGCCATGAGAGCCGGCACGAGATCGATCATCTGGAAGACCTTTGGCGCGACGCTATCGTGAAAGGCGACACCACGGTGCTGAGCTCGTTGCTGGACGACGAGTACATGGCCATAACGCCCTTCGGCACGCTGCAGAACAAGCAGCAGACGCTCGATAGCCTGGGCTCCGGCCGCTGGCACATCGCCTCGCTGACCCAGATTGAGCGCAAGGTGCGCTTTTACGGCACGACGGCACTGGTCACGTCTTTGGTTGAGGTGCAGGGCACCAGCCCGGACGGCGATATCTCGGGCGATTACCGGTATACGCGCGTCTACGCGCGCGACCCGCATGGAAACTGGAAGATCGTGAACTTCGAGGCCAACCGGATCAGCCAGACTTCCTCCGCGCAGAGGTAGGCGGCGCGCGATATCCGGTGCAGACGCGGGGACTGGACTGCGCATTCCCTCACACCTGATGCCCCGATCAATTTAGCTGGAAGCTGACATACGGGCCGAAGCCCGTACCCCTCAAAAATTTCGGATATGGCCCGCAACCGAAGACCTTCAGGTCTACCCGGTCTTCTACAATAATCCCCGATGCCGGAATTGCCAGAGGTGGAAACTGTTGCTCGCGGCGTGGACGCGCGGGTGCGCGGCGACCGAATTGAGAGCGCGTGGTTCGGGTCGCACCGCGAGCCGTTCAAGAATCCGCCGGCGCGGCAGGCGCGAGGGCTCGAAGGGCGGCATATTCTGGCCGTTCATCGCACGGGAAAACACATTGTTTGCGAGCTCGGATCGGGCGGTGCGAGAGCGGAAGCGCGACCCGATGCGCAGTGGATTGTGCACCTGGGCATGACAGGCCGGCTGCTGGTGACTGCGCCCGATGCGCCGGTTGCGCCGCACACGCACGCGCGGCTAACGCTCGCGAGCGGCCGGGAGCTGCGCTTTGTAGATCCGCGGCGGTTCGGACGGCTGGAGTTCCGCGAACTTGCCCGCGCGGAGGGCTTTGTCGGGCCGGGTGCGGAGCCGCTGACCATCGGGGCAGATGAATTTGCCGGACTGTTCCGCGGCCGCAAGCTTTCCATCAAGGCTGCGCTGTTGAACCAGAAGCTGCTTTCCGGGGTGGGCAATATCTACGCGGATGAAAGCCTGTTTCGCGCCGCAATCCGGCCACTACGCAGCGCCGGACGGCTGACGCGCGCCGAGCTTGAGCGGTTGCGCCTCGGATTACGCGCGGTGCTGGAGCACGCCATCCGGCTGGGCGGGTCTTCAGTCTCCGATTACGTGGATGCCGATGGCGAGCGCGGCTTTTTTCAGGTTGAGCACTGCGTGTACCTGCGCACCGGCGAGCCGTGCCGGGTGTGCGGCACGCCGATTCGGCGCGTTCTAGTGGCGGGCCGGGGGACACATTTTTGTCCGAGATGCCAGCGTTGAATGCACAACGACGAATGGGTTTGTCTGACTGGTTCTATGATTTTACGGATAATTCTGGTTTTTTCCTTTCAGAAATGGTACCAAAGTGCCACAGGCGCGTTCGATAAATAACTGAAAAATAAGGAGAGGATAAAAAGGCCACTGAATTGCTATTAGATAAGCGCCAGTGATGAATCGGCTGCCGGCGGAGGCCCCGGAAGCCACAGAAAGAGCAGGACCCGGCAAGAGCAGCCGCCCATGAGCAGCAGACCGGCCGGGAGAACCTGAGAGAGCGGCAGCCTACGAGCTGCAGCCCAAAACGGGGAGGCCAGTGACCCGTTCTCAACGAGGAAGCCACTCTGGGGAGTGGCTTCTATGCTTTTGGGGCCCCGGCTTCTGAGCGCATTTGCGGGCGCACTCAGGGCTTTTAAAGTGAGTCCTGAGGCGCGAAAGCTCCTGCCCAGTTTCCATCCTCGACATTGCGGGCTTGTCCGACTTGCCATCCGTCTGTCTTCGCTGTAGTATCAAAGGTGCCTATCAAAGCGGCTGATGCGCTCCCAACCCCGAATCGGGCTGAGCAGGCTCGCCGCGAGCAATTAAAATTCGCCGGCAGTTTCTTTCCTTTCCAGAACGCCCGGCGAAAGCTCACAGAGGAAGGGCATCACTGAGAAAAGCGCCGGCCGCGTCGTATCGTCCTGAGGGTGGCTGTTTACAGGCGGCGACTCGCATTTCCAGAGAGTTGGATACAGAGGAACGTAGAGGGAACTGATACCGGTGCGCCGGGCCTGCGGGTTGAATCTCGCTTGCGCATTGGTTTTGGGGTACAGTTTGTGCCCACGCTTGGCTCACGAGCCTCCCCTAAATTGACTGCCGCACCAAGAGATTGCCGCAGCAACGGAATGCAAGCAAAAGTTAAGCACCAGGAAGCACACGCATGATGACAGAAGCAACGCCCCCTCCGATGGAAACGGGGCCGGCACAGGACAATGGTCCAGTGCAGTCGCAACACAGGCGCCGCCGGCGTCGCCGCAAGAACAAGTCACAGCAGGCCGCCGCGCAGGCTAACGGACAGGCGCCGCAAATGCAGGCGCCGCCGTCGGCCAGGCCGGCTGCGGCCCAGCAGAACCAGGGCCAAAACCACGGCCAGAATCAGGGGCAAGGCCGCCGGAAAAAGAAGAAATTCTTTGCAAAGAATGGCGTGCAGCAGTCGCAACCCGGCAACAGCGTAGGGCAGCCTCATCAGGGCAAACGGCGCAACCGGCAGAAGGGTCCGCGGGAGTTCGTTGGGCCGATGGATCACAGCTACCGCGCCGTGAACGGCAATGTGGCCGACGGTCCGCCCTCGACGATTCAGGTTGCCGGCAATCACATGGGCAGCTATTACTCCGAGTCGTACATGGCCGCTCCGGCGCCGGTGCGGGAAGACGCTCCCACGCGCATCTTCTGCTTCATCGAGGACCTGTTCTTCCTCGCCAAGATTCAGGAGACGGCGCGCAAGCTGGGCGTGAAAGTGGAGTTCGTAAAGGGCTCGGACAAGGTGACGGTGGACCGGATTGCGAGCGCGCCCGAGGCCGAAAAGCCCACGCTGCTCGTCTTCGACCTGAACAACGCGAACGCCAAGCCGATGACGCTGATTCCGAAATTCAAGACGAAGTTCAAGAAGGCGGTTTCGATCATCGGCTTTCTGAGCCATCTGCAGGGTGACCTGAAGTTGAAGGCGATCGAAGCGGGATGCGACACGGTGATGCCGCGTTCTGCATTCTCGCAAAGCCTGCCAAATCTGCTGCGCCGCTACGGCGTGGAAGAGGAAGAAGATTACGCGCCGCAGCCGGTCTAGGTGGTAGAAGGGTTGCTGCGAGTACAGCAAAGGCGCGCCAATGGCGCGCCTTTGCTGTCTCAGGAAGGATGCCGCCGATGGTGGGACTATAACTGTGTGGCAACGCCGGCGCTGAACCGGCGATCATGCCCCATCTTGGGCCGAGCGTCTGTCATCGTCGGAGGCCGGGTGCAGCATATCTTCCCCCGCCGTTGGCATGTTTCACATTGTCAGTACCACGCGAAACTCCGCTTTTCCGCTCATCATTCTTGCATAGGCATCGGCGGCTTTTTCGAGCGGATAGGTTTCGATCATGGCGCGGACGCCGGAGAGCTCGGCGAAGCGGAGCGTGTCCTCTTCATCGGCCGGTGTTCCAGCGGCCCAGCCGTGAATTGACTTGTCTCCGGTGATGAGTTGCACCGGCGTCACTTCAATAGGATCGAAGGCGACGCCCACGACGATGAAGTTGCCGTTGGGGCCGAGACCGTCGATCAGCTCGGACATTGCCTTTGCGCTGGGAGCGGTGGCCAGAATCGCGCTGGCTCCGCCCAGCTTCTGCAACTCCTGAGCCGCACTGGTGGCTTTGCTGTCGATGTAGATATTCGCTCCGAGTTTTTTGGCGAGCTTCTCATTTTCCGATCCGCGTCCGATCGCGGCTACCTTATAGCCGAATTTGCTTGCCCACTGCACGCCGAGATGGCCAAGGCCGCCAATGCCCTGGATGGCAACGAGGTCTCCGGGCAGCGCGCCGGAGTGGCGCAGGGCGTTGTAAGTGGTGATGCCGGCACAGAGCAACGGCGCTGCTTCCACGTCTTTGAGACTGTCTGGAATCGGCACCAGGGCTTCCATCGGAGCCACCATGTATTGCGCATAGCCTCCGTCGTAGCTGATTCCGGTAACTTTCATGTTGGCGCAATTGCCAAAATCGCCGCGCCGGCACTGGCGGCAGGTGCCGTCATGGCCGCCGTGCCAACCGACGCCCACCCGCTGGCCTTTGCGCCACGCAGTCACGCCGGTTCCCAGTTCGTCAATGACGCCTGCGACTTCATGCCCGGGAACCCGGGGATAAGCGATTCCGGGCCACGTGCCTTCCACGACGAGCGCATCGCTGTGGCAGACGCCACAGGCCTGCACCTTGATACGAACCTGGCCTGCGCCTGGCTGCGGAATGGGGCGATCGACGAGCTCAAAACGCGCTCCTCCCGCGGCAATCTGCGCAGCCTTCATAGTGGATACTGCGACTGCTGTTGCCATAAATCCTCCTAGTGGTTTTCAGCGGTGTTAAATGAGCACCACTGTTGTGAGAGCGATCGATTAAGGGTGGGTCCGGAGTTGTTGAGAGTGTTGCAGCTGCCTTGCGGCGCGTTTATCTGAATGGGTGGTTGGTGAAGATGTAGTCTCGCGCCTTTACGCGCGTGTGGCACTGACTGCGGACTGTCTTCCCGAATGTGCTTTCGGCGACGTCCCGCCGATTCTGAAAGCCTCTGAACTCGGAGAACGCGATTCCGTTTGGCGCTTTCAGCGTGAATCGGTCCTGAGCGGCGAGTGCGGCGCCGATCAGGACGAGCAGGGAAATCGCGGCCGAAACGGTTACTCGTAGGAGGGTCTGCTTGCTGAGCTTGCGTTTCATTCCCGTTCCTCCTCTCGCGCGGCTGCCGTGCATGAGAGGGACGGCGGCTAGCGCGAGCGATTCAGGTCGAGAAAACGCGCGCAATGGGGGAAATTTCAGGAGATTCCGGGGTTGATTATCGCGCGGCGCAAGCCCGAAGGACCCCGGGGGTGACCGCAATGGAGCGACTATACCCCTAGCTGCATCAGGCCGCAAGTGCGGCGCGTGGAAAACCGTCGAAGGGCGCACTCCGATTTTGCTTGTCGTTTCGTATTACCTGTCTTTATGCTTCCGTATATTGGTAATCTCCAAAGGGCTGCGTAGACGCTGGTCTTTTGCGGGCCAAAACGGGAGAACAGCGCCTTTATGCGACGGAAAGCACACCGGCGGTACCACATTTGGGTCAGGCGGGCTGAGGCAATCCGGTAATTGAGCCGATGGGTAGAGCAGTGCTACATTCGGCCATACTGGGTACTCCGGCCATATAGGGTACCGGTCTCCGAGGTCGATGCGGCTTGAATCAAAGCCGGGTGCTCTTCGCGGCATTAAGGCAAGACCGCAAAGCGGCCTTAAACGAAATTGCAAAGGAGCAGGCGGTTGGCTCTGCATCTGGCAGGACGGGAAACGTCTGACTCGCGGGCGCGCACGGCGGCGGAGTCGCGCTCGAGCAGCAAGCCGCGGCAGGCAGCGCGCATGCTGGTGGTCGACGACGAGACGCACGTCCGCTCGATGGTGGGCTGGACGCTGGAGCGCAGCGGCTACGAGGTGAAGCTGGCCTCAAGCGCAAAGGAGGCGCTGGAGCTGCTGGAACAGAGCAGCTACGACCTGCTTCTGACTGACATCGTGATGCAGGACATGAGCGGCATCGCGCTGCTCGAGAAGGTACACGCGCAGTTTCCTAATCTGCCGGTGGTGATGGTCACGGCCATCCACGATATCAGCGTGGCCATTGATGCCATGCGCCACGGGGCCTACGACTATCTGCTGAAGCCCTTTGAGCGCGAACACCTGCTGAAGACGGTAGAGCGGGCGCTCGAGCACCGGCAGGTGCTCGAAGAGAGCCATACCTACCAGCAGAACCTGGAGCAGATGGTGCGGGCGCGGACGGATTTGCTGCGCCACGCGATGGAAGACCTGGAACACTCCTACGATGTGACGCTGGAGGCGCTGGGCGACGCGCTGGACCTTAAGGATTCCGAGACCGAGGGTCATTCCAAGCGTGTAACCGCTTACACGATTGCGCTGGCGCGGGCCATGGGGGTTCCGCCGGCCGAGATCAAGGTGATTGCGCGCGGGGCGTTTTTGCACGATATCGGGAAGATGGCGATTCCAGATGAGATTCTGCGTAAGCCGGGAACGCTGACGTCGGAAGAACAGGACGTCATGCGCGAGCACTGCGCGCGCGGCTACCACATGCTGCGCAAGATCCCGTTTCTGGCCGGCGCGGCAGAGATCGTCTTCTGCCATCAGGAGCATTTCGATGGAACCGGCTACCCGAGCGGACTGCGCGGGCGCGAGATTCCCATCGGCGCGCGGATCTTCGCCGTCGCCGATGCGCTGGACGCCATTACCAGCGACCGGCCGTACCGCAAGGCGCGGAGCTTTGATACCGCGCGCGAAGAGGTTTTGCGCTGCTCAGGTACGCAATTCGATCCGGCGGTCGTGGAAGTCTTCCTGAAGATTCCCAATGAGCTGTGGCAGGAGCTGCGCTCGGAGATCAGCGGCCAGAGCAAGCGGTTTTCTCCGCCTGAAGTGACGAATCCAGCCAAATCGATGTAAATTCAAGGCGAGTCGGACCGGATGTAATCCGGTTAGCTGGTCCGTCCACCCGGGGGCGCATTTGCACGTTCGCCTTGGCGTGCACGGCGAGATCCGGGCCGCGTGGCGAGGCACGAAGGAGGCGCGATGAAGGCATTCACCAAGGAAGAGGCGCAAGGCCAGCTTGGCCGGCTGAAGGGCTGGCAGATTGAAAATGGAGAGCTGGTGAAGACCTTCAGCTTCAAGGATTTTCGCGGCTCGCTCGGATTTGTGAATCAGGTGGGAGAGCTGGCTGAGCGCGCCGGACACCATCCCGATATCGACATTCGCTACAACCGGGTGCGGCTGAGCCTGATGACACACGATGCGGGCGGACTGACGGCGAAGGACTTTGAGCTGGCAGAGCACGCAGACCGGCTGGGATAATGTGCGCGGCTGGAGTTTGCGGCCGTGGATGCCCGGGTCAAAAAGACGACCTGGTAAAAGAATCCAGAATTCCGGATAGCGTGCTGAAACAGCTGAAAACGCTTTACGGGCAGGAATGTTTACCTGATTATGATACATCAAATCATATTGTGATGAAGATATGGCTGGATCGGGGCATGGATGGCTTAGGTTGCGGGATGGCGCTCGCCGTAGCCCTTGCGATATTAGTATATTGTTGTCAACGAGATATGGTATCCACAGCTCTTTCCTTTTTGGAACCGGAACAGGCTGATTGCTCAATGTGGGAATGTTCTTCGAGAAATCCTAAAATTTCGAATTTTGTATTTGCATTCTCCAGAATCTATGCTATCGTGTAGTTATTCCGGTTGAGAGGGAAGCCCAAGGGCAGGCCCGCCAACCGGGAGTAGTTTGCGTCACTGGCCTCCCGGCACGGATAGCTATAACGTCCGTGCCGTCTTTTTTTGCTCGCATTACGGTGGACAGCGGAACCAGTGGCGTTTGGACCGCCGATGCATCTTCTCTAGAGAAATTCCCTGCATATAAAATCGGGACGTGAGGGTCACGATGAAAAAGATTGCGGGGCGCCGCTGGGCGCTTGGGTTGCTTGTCTGCGCGTTCACGGTGGCAAGTTACGCGCAGTGGTCGAATCCGGCCGACGACGTTCCGGCCTATCACTCTTCTGCGCCGCTGAAGGTGAGCGCGCTACCGCCGATCCTGCATGGCGCGCAACTCACGGGCGACAACTTCCGCTATCCATGGCAGGTGCATGTGTATCAGGACGCGGCGCGCGTGAGCAGCGTGCTGTATCAGCTACCCTGCAATTGCCGCTGCGACCGCGCGCTGGGCCACACAAGCCTGCGGAGCTGCTTCGAGGGACTGCACGGGACCGAGTGCTCCACCTGCGCGAAGGAGGGTTTTTACGCTTACCAGCAGACAAAGCTGGGCAAGACTCCGGCCGAGATCCGCGCAGGGATCGAGCGGCATGAGTACGAAGCGATCGACCTGGAAAAGCAGTAATCACTCGCCTCCAACCAGCGTAAAATGAGAGATGCAGCACGAGCCGGTTGGCTCCGCGGTTGCACCCGTGGACGCGGTTGGGTCATCCAACTAAGTGTCCGCAAGTCCGGGGTCCCTGACGACAGGTCTTCGTCGGGGTGGATGTGGGGGCGTCACGGTTTCGACGGGATCGCTTGCGGCACGGAGGCATGCCGGGGTGTGGGCACCCGTAATCGCTCGCAAAACAAAAGTTGCCAACAACAATCTGGCACTTGCTGCTTAATTAACTAAGCAGCCGTCCGCCGCGGCTTTGCCTGTGGGCTGCGAGCGGGCGTCGCACAGCAGGCTGGCAGAAGCGGCTCGGTCCGGGCGGCTGAAGCGAGATCAATCGGACTAGTTGCCGGCGCATCTTGTCCGTTCTTAAGCGCTCGGGAGCGAAATCAATCGAATCGGACACAGCATGGACTCTCCCGGCTGACAGCGATTTCGGACGCGGGTTCGACTCCCGCCGCCTCCACCAGATGTAAATTGCTTCTAATGAGTAGGCTGGATTGTGGAAAACTTACTAAACCGCTAATCTGAGTGATGTTTGACCCCAGATTCCTGGCTTGCTAAGATAAGAGTGCGGGGTGGAGCAGCCCGGTAGCTCGTTGGGCTCATAACCCAAAGGTCGCTGGTTCAAATCCAGCCCCCGCAACCAAATCTTTCAACAACTTACGGGAAGTCGAAATTACCGGCCGACTCCCGTTATCTCCCAATAAGAAAATTCGCTGTTTCAGGCGCTCGCCTCAACCGGCTTGAGCACCATCGCAACGACCTTCCCATTCGCTTCCCGCTTCGATGACGACATGGCCTGTCCGTAGATGTTCATGGTCGTCTGGATCGACGCGTGACGCATCAGTTCCTGTTGCACCTTCATCGGAGCTCCGGTCTCATCCAGCCACGAACGGTACGTGTGGCGAAACGTGTGCCAGCCGATTTCACCGAACTTCCCCGCCGCCAGCTTGCGCTCCTCGTGAATGAGGACACGCTTACCATTGCCAGTTGGACCCTCCTGCCAGCAACAGAAACCAGGCCTCGCTCCGCAGGTCGGACACTGCACGGTGCAGCAGCCGGACGGACGTAGGTAGCGCTTCTGAATCTCGGTCGGATGGTACGGGCGGTTCGTCATCGGGTTGGCGAAGACCCAGCCTTCCTCTGTCGGTACAGCCTGCTTGCTCCAGTCCAGAATGATTTTCATCAGACTCGGGTGGAGTGGAACATAGTCCTGGGAGTATTCGGTCTTGACATCATCCACCCGCCCGCTCACGAAGCTCCGTTGCACGAGCAGTTGATTCTTTTCAAAATCGAAGTCATCCCACTGAAGCGCCGCGATCTCGCTGACGCGGAGACCGAGGCATTGGGCGATCTGCACCATCGTGCGATACGGCTCGCGCAGTGTCGCGACGACGTTTTCAAACTGCTCCACCGTGAGAATGATCGGTCGTTGACGACGCTTGCTTCCGCCCTTGATACGGACGAGAGCGATGGGATTTCTCTGCTCGTTGAAGAGTTCCCAACGTGTGGCGCACTCGAACATCAGGTGCATCACGCTCCGAATATGCGTCTTTGATTTCGGCGCCATCGGCAGGTTCTTCAGCCAATCTTCGACCGCCATCGGTCGAACCTTGTCGAGCAAGTAATCACCCCAACGCGGCTTCAGGTAGTTTTTGATGTTCGACTTGTATGATTTTGCCGTCGAGTATCGTTCTGGCAGCTCTTCCTGAATATATCGGTCACAAATTGCACCGAATGTTACGACCGCCAATCGTTGCTGTGGAGATTCCGAGTTGAGTTTTAGGAGAAGTGCTTCGACAGCCTTTTGTGCGTGAGCTTTGGTTGGCAACTTCTCGACGGTTCCAACGATGCAGGACTTTCGCCTCCGCTCACCGTTCTCCGTCGATTCGTAGTACCGAAACTCCCAGTTGTCTCGACCCTTCGCCCGCTTCTTCCGCGTTAGATTTCCGTATTGATAACGTGCTCGTTCCATCAAGGGTTCCTTTCCCTGACTTCACGGCACAAATGGCTGTCCTTAGGGTACGCCTTTTGTGCCGAAAAAACGGAAAATGCGGGCAGCAATTGGGCCGCGCTGGAGTGTATTCAACTGCCGATCCAGGAATCGAGGGCAGACGCTCGGAAGCGCCAGAGTCTACCCACGTGGACGGCGTGAATCTGCCCGCGGTGAACGAGC